>NZ_JBVVOZ010000028.1:0-88551 GCF_055807395.1 Bradyrhizobium sp. Kon10
GGCCTTATCTTTGGCGGCTTGCAGGGCCCCGGCAACCAGCGCGGTCCGTTTGGCCCGGGATCGGGCCCGGGGCAGCCGCCCTTCTAAGCTCGTTTTCCCGGACTGCTCGCGAATTGGAGGTCGCCTCAGTCGGCGGCCTCTTTCGTTTTGGGCTCTAACAGCACGGTTGACCATTGCGAGCTTGCGATCGGGATGAAGTTCATTGGCCGCAGTACCCAAACGATCTAAGGTGCGTCGCGTAGTTGCCCGTAGATCGGAATGGCCAGGGTGTGATGAGCAAGCCTAGAACGAGTGGCGGAAAAGGCTTGTTGGCGGCAGCCGCCGTGAGCGCAAGCCTGCTCCTGAACACCTATGCAGCGACAGCTCAGAACAGTCAGCCAGCGCTTTCTTCGGAGCAAATCGGCCAGATCATGAAGAGCGCTGATCGCACTGCAGCAGATCGAACCAACGATCAGCGGCGCAAACCTGAGCAGATGCTTGCGTTCATCGGCATTCGTCCGGGTATCGTCGCACTCGATCTCAGCGCGGGCGGAGGCTACACCACCGAGCTGCTTGCTCGGGCAATCGGGCCCTCGGGTAAAGTTTACGGTCAGAGCCGGCCGCGTGACCCCAATCAAGCCCCGACGCCCCGCGTCGCACCAGAGGGCAACAGTAACCCGACCACCACGCCGAGCGCGGCGCCTGCAGCGCCAGCAAGCACACCGCGCCCGTCCCCTGTCGCCCTCGCCGAACGTGATAACAATCTCCGAAGCAACGGCGTCCCGGCCGCACCCATCGTTGCGCTCTCCCGACCGTTTGAAGACCCCGTTCCATCCGAGCTTGCGCCAGAACGCCTCGATCTCGTGACCCTGATGTTCAACTACCACGACCTGGGACACCTCGGCGTCGATCGCGCGGCCATGAACAAAGCAGTCTTTCGCGCGCTCAGGCCGGGAGGCCTTTACGTCATTGCTGACCATTCGGGTCGACCTGGTACCGGCATCTCCGAATCCGGCACCTTGCATCGGATCGAACAAGCGTTTCTTCAGCAGGAAGTCGAAGCGGCCGGATTCAAGCTGATCGAACAAGGCGATTTCCTGCGCAATCCGAACGATCCCAGAGATAACAATACGCCCGATCCGCCCCAACCCAAGGACGAATTCGTGCTCAAATTCATGAAGCCTTGAGTCCGACCGGAGCGACATTCGGAGTGGTGGAAACACGTCGCGACGGTTGTCGCTTCAACTGCGGCGGGCGGCAAACCAGCTTGTCGAACCGGCATCGCGACGATATCGTTCTCAAGGACTCCGGCGAAAATTCAAATGTTCGGAGCCGTGCAAGACCAAACGCTCGGGGAGGAGCATCACCATGAAATCCGCCATCGCAATCCTGGCTTGCTGCGCGGTCGGCAGCACGATCCTCGCTGGATCGGCTTTTGCCGGCACAAGTGACAAGAAAATCGCATTTTCCAACAACTACGCCGGCAATTCGTGGCGGCAGGCGATGCTCAAGAGCTACGATATCGTCACTAAGAAGGCGGTCGCGGACAAGTTGGTCGGAGCGGCGGATGTTTTCACCACTGCGGACAAGGACGTGCCTACCCAGGCCGCGCAGATCCAGAACCTGATCCTGCAGGGCTACAACGCCATTGTCATCAACGCGTCCTCTCCCGATGCCCTGAATGGTTCGATCAAACAGGCCTGCGATGCCGGCGTGGTCGTGGTGTCGTTCGACGGCATCGTCACCGAACCCTGCGCTTATCGCGTGGTCGTCGACTTCAAGGCCATGGGCAAAGAGGAAGTCGAGCAGATGGTCAAATTCCAGCCCGCCGGCGGCAATTTGCTCGAAATTCGCGGCCTCGCCGGGACCTCGATCGACGACGCCATCCATGCGGGCATCCTCGAAGGGGTCAAGGCCCATCCCGAGTTCAAGATTGTCGGGTCGGTAACCGGCGATTGGGACCAGACCACGGCGCAGAAGGCGGTCGCGACAGTCCTGCCGTCGCTGCCCGCCGTTGTCGGCGTGGTCGATCAGGGCGGCGACGGCTATGGCGCGGCCCAGGCGTTCGCCGCTGCGGGCAAGCCGCGGCCCACTATCATCATGGGCAACCGGCAGGACGAACTGGAATGGTGGAAGGAGCAAAAGGCCAAGGACGGCTATCGCACCTGGTCGGCCTCGATCGCGCCCGGTGTATCGACGCTCGCTTTCTGGGTCGCTCAACAGGTGCTGGACGGCAAGAAGGACATGCCGCACGACCTGCTGGTGCCTTACCTTGCCTTCACGCAGGACAATTTCGAGGCCGAATTGCCCAACATCCCGAAGGGCAGCGTCGCCACGCATGAGTATACGCAACAGGACGCCATCGCTGCGATCAAAGCCAACATGAAGTAATGGCTCGAAACGGACGAGGTCTCGCAGTCACCAGGTGCACGACGTAATGGTCGTTGCGAGCCCGGTTGTCGTCAAGCTGGACGGCGTCGAAAAGCGTTTCGGCGCCGTCCGCGCGCTGGGCGGTGTCGATTTGCGCGTCGAACAAGGTGAATGCCTCGGGTTGGTTGGGCATAACGGAGCCGGCAAATCAACGCTGATGCATATCTTGGCAGGGACCTCCCTCCCCGATCGCGGGCGCATCGTGCTTTGCGGCGATGAGCAGGCGCGCTATTCGCCAGCTCACGCCAAGAGGCTTGGTGTCCGGTGCGTCTTCCAGGAGCTCTCCCTGTGTCCCAATCTGACGGTTGCTGAGAACGCCCGCGTATTTCATCCCGCACTCCGCGGCTTCAACTGGCGACGAAGGGCCGGCGCGCTGATCGTCGACAAACTTGACGAAATCTTCCCCGGTCATGGCGTCGGCGCCTCCGACCTGGTTCAGGACCTCGCGATCGGGCGACGCCAGATGGTTGAGGTGGCGCGTGCCTTCACCGCCACGGATGAGCCGGTCCGCCTCGTCATTCTGGACGAGCCGACCTCGTCGCTCGATGCTCACACCGCCGGGCAGCTGCTCTCCTATATGCGACGCGCCGTCGCCGAAGGCATCAGCTGCATCTTCATCTCGCACCTTTTAGGTGAAGTGCTGCAAAACTGCGATCGCATCGTTGTGATGCGCGACGGCAAGACGGTTGCCGCCGATCGCGCCGAAGCCTTCGATCGCGACAAGCTGGTGACGGTCATGGGCGGCGAGGCGCAGGAACGCGAAGCGCGCGTCGGCAACCGTCTGGCGCGGGGGCATTCGCCACTTCGTGTTCGCGCTCGGCCCAGCCGGCAGACCGGCATTGCAGAACTGGTCGCGCATGAGGGAGAGATCATTGGGCTGGCCGGCCTCGCCGGTCACGGCCAGACCGAGCTGTTGCGTGCGATCTTTTCGGCGGCGATGCGTGCTCGCGCGGGCATCGAGGTTACCGCAACAGTTGCGCTCGTCGCCGGCGACCGCCAGGCCGAGGGTGTTTTCCCCGACTGGTCGATTTCGGAAAACATCGGCATCTGCTCGATCCGAAAGCTGAGCCGTGGCCTGCTGATTTCGCGTCAACGTGAGGAGGCGCTGGCTAAGTTCTGGCGTGACAAGATCGGGATACGAACCCCCGATGTCCGCAATAACATCCTTACGCTCTCGGGCGGTAACCAACAAAAAGCATTGTTCGCCCGCGCGCTTGGCTCGGATGCGCGCATCGTGCTGATGGATGATCCCATGCGCGGCGTCGATGTCGCCACCAAGCTCGAGGTCTATGACCTGATCGGCGAGGAGGCGCAGACCGGCCGGACTTTCCTTTGGTACACGACTGAAACCGACGAGTTGAGGAAATGCGATCACGTTTATATTTTTCGCAACGGCGCCATCGTCGCCGATCTGACCCGCGACGAACTCACCGAGGAGAGGGTCATCCAGTCATCATTCACGGAGCCGAACTGAGATGACGGCCGTAACGACCGCGGCAGCGCCGTCGAAGTCGCGCGCGACGGGCAGGCTCAAGGTGCCGCGCTTGTTGCGCGCGCTGCTGCCGGCTCTCTCGCTTGCGCTGGTGCTCGCGGCAATCGCCACTCTCAATCCGCGCGCGATCAGCTATTTCGGCTTCACGCTGATGCTCAACCTTGCAGTTCCGATCGCGCTGGCCACCATCGCGCAGATGTTCGTCATCGCCGGGAACGACCTCGATCTGTCGATCGGTGCCTTCGTCGGGTTTGTCGGCTGTGTCACTGCGACCTATTTGCGCGATGCGCCGCTGTTCGGAATCGTGGTGCTGCTGGGCTGCGTCGGTAGCTACGCGGCCGTTGGCGCCTTGATCCATCTGCGCAATCTGCCCTCGATCGTGGTGACGCTCGGCATGAGCTTCGTCTGGCAAGGGCTTGCCATCCTGCTGTTGCCGAAACCCGGGGGCCGAGCGCCGGACTGGCTGCTGGCGGTGATGGGCCTGAAGCCACCGCTGGTCCCCTTTCCCATCTTGGCCGCGCTCGTGATCGCGGTGGTCGCCCATCTTGGCCTGATGCGGACATCCTATGGCGCCATTCTGCGCGGCTCGGGGGGCAACGGGATCGCCATCAGCCGTGCCGGCTGGTCCTTGCTCAAGGCGAAAATGGCATTGTTCGCATTCACCGGCCTGTTCGGCGTGCTGTCGGGTCTGGCTCTGATCGGCATCACCACCTCCGCCGACGCCAATATCGGCAATGGCTACACCTTGCTCTCGATCGCCGGCGTCATCCTGGGCGGCGGCGAATTTGTCGGTGGCCGCGTCTCGCCAATCGGCGCGGTGATCGGGGCACTGACGCTGGCGCTCGCCGCTTCACCGCTCCTCACCTTCATGCATATTCCTCCCGATTGGCAAGTCGCAGCGAATGGTGCGATTCTCATCGTGGTGCTCGCTGCGCGGGTGCTGCTCAGTCCATCGGGAGCCGAGCGATGACGGACGTGGTCCGCAAGCTTCTGGCCAAGCCGTGGATTTGGTCTTACGCAGGCGCTTTGCTGGTCTGGTTGGCGGCGATTTTCTTCACACGCGGCTACGGCGCTGGCGGCATGATTACAGCCGCACTTTCGCTTGCGGTGTTTACCGTGGTGGTCGGCATCGCGCAGATGTTCGTCATCTCGCTCGGGCCGGGCAACGTCGATTTGTCGCTGCCGGCCAACATCGGGCTCGCCAGCGCGGTGGCCATGACAGTCATGTCCGGCGACGACGGTCTCGTCGCGATCGGCATGCTCGCCGCGCTCGCTTGCGGCCTCGCCATCGGAACGGTCAACTACCTGTTGATCTGGACGCTTCGCATTCCGCCGATCATCGCGACACTTTCCGCCAGCTTTGTCATCCAGTCGATCGACATCAGTTATGGTCGCGGCCTTCAGATCAAGCCGCCGCCGGGCTTTGCGGATTTCACCAACATTCAGATTCTCGGCATTCCCCTTCTCGCTATTCTCACCGTGGTTTTCACGGTCGCTGCCAACATTGCGTTGCAGCGCACCCTGTATGGCCGCTCGGTGCTCGCCATCGGCCAGAACATGAGGGCGGCGCGACTAGCCGGAATCAGGGTGGGGGTGGTCCGCTTTGCCACCTACGCGCTGTCGGGCACGCTCGGCGGTCTGGATGGCGCACTGCTGGCCGGCTATTTCCGCGGTGCCAATGTCGACATCGGCAACGAATATCTGCTGGCGTCTATCGCCGTCGTGGTGATTGGCGGCACATCGGTCGCCGGCGGCAAGGCGAATATTCCCGGCATCTGGGGCGCGTCGTTGTTTCTAGTGCTGCTGCTGACGATGCTCAATACCTTCGGCGTCAGCGCCGGGGTTCGGCTGTTGCTGACCGGTCTCATTATTGTCGGCGTAATTACTGCGGCCGGTGGCAAAAAAGCATTGGATTAGGCGCAGCGTGCCTCCATCCTGGAGCTTCGCGCGCACTCCAGCACCAAAAACATCACGAACTCCCACGCTTTGCCGCAGTGCGAACGTGGTTGGCGAACCTGTCAGTTGCTTGACACGTTCTGGAGCGCTGGTCTCTAATCCGGCAAGGTCCTGCGGTTGGACAGGCACACTTTGCCCCCAAGCAAGAACACGCTCGACTGCCCCGCGCGGCGACTGCCGGGTCAGGTGCAAAATGTAAAGTAGCTTCCTGGGAGGGAACAATGGACAGACGCCAGACGCTCAAGCTGATCGGTGGTACGGCCGCATTGGCCGGTGCGGGTTTTCCAGGCCTTGCCTTTGCGGAAGCCCAAAAGGAAATGGTCACGGTCGTCAAGATTGCGGGAATTCCGTGGTTCAACGCCCTTGAAAAGGGAATTCAGAAAGGAGCCAAGGACTTCAGCATCAACGCCACCATGGTTGGCCCGGCCAACGTCGATCCGGCACAGCAAGTCAAGCTGCTTGAGGATCTGATTGCCAAGAAGGTCAACGTGATCGGCTTGGTCCCGCTCGATGTGAAAGTCTGCGAGCCGGTGCTGAAGCGCGCCCAGGCCGCCGGAATCAAGGTCATCACGCATGAGGGTCCGGAACAGGAAGGCCGTGACTGGAATGTGGAATTGATCGACTCGGTTCGGTTTGGTGAGGTGCAAATGGAGCGCCTTGCCAAGGATATGGGCGGCGAAGGCGATTACGTGGTCTATGTCGGGACCCTCACGACGCCGCTTCACAACAAATGGGCCGATGCCGCGATTGCCTACCAGCAGAAGAACTTTCCGAAAATGAAGCTCGTCGCCGACCGCTTCCCCGGCGCTGACGAGATCGACACCAGCCAACGCACGACGCTGGACGTGATCAAGGCCTATCCGAACCTGCGTGGGATTCTGGGCTTCGGCTCGAACGGACCGATCGGCGCGGGCAATGCGGTGCGCCAGCAGCGCCTTGGCAAGAAGATCGCCGTGGTCGGCACCGTTCTGCCGAGCCAGGCGAAGTCGCTGATTGCGGATGATACGATCCGCGAAGGTTTCCTGTGGAATCCCACCGATGCCGGTTACGCCATGGTTGCGGTCGCCAAGCTCGTGCTCGATGGCAAGCCGATCACGGATGGCGTCGATATACCCGGGCTTGGCAAGGCAGCGGTCGATGTCGCCGGTAAGCAGATCAAGGTCGACAAGATCATGCGCATCAACAAGGAGACCATCGATGGGCTGATCGCCGGAGGGCTCTAGGCCTATACCGGCTCAGCCGCCTCATTGCGCTGCATTCCCGGCCTGCCGGTCGGGAATGCGGTCCCACTCGACTGATCGCACGATCGAACGATCCATTGCAGGCGAACTTTGGCGACTTTCCTGGAAATGTCAGGCATATCGAAGCGCTTCGGCGGCGTGCACGCGCTCCGCGACGTCGATCTGAATCTGGAAGTCGGCGAGGTGCATTGCCTTGTCGGTGAAAACGGCTCCGGCAAGTCCACCCTGATCAAGATCATTTCGGGCGTCGAAGCCCCGGAGCCTGGCGGCCGGATCGTGATATCCGGCAAGGAATATCCCAAACTAAACCCGGTCTACTCCACGCATTGCGGCATTCAGGTCATCTATCAGGATCTGTCACTATTCCCCAACCTCACCGTCGCGGAGAATATCGCGATGGCGCATCATCTTGGCGGCATTCACTCAGTGAACTGGGCCTCGATGCGCGCGACCGCGAAAGCCACAATGGCAAAGATCGGGGTCGGGTTCGACCCGGACGCGAAAGTGTCCGAGCTCAGCATTGCCGGACGCCAGCTGGTCGCGATCTGCAGGGCCCTGGCTGCGGATGCCAAACTCCTGATCATGGATGAGCCGACGGCATCGTTGACACGCCACGAGGTGAACGCTCTCATCAAGCTCGTCAGCGAGCTGAAGCGCGCTGGGATCTGCGTCGTCTTCGTCAGCCACCGTCTCGACGAGGTGCTTGAAATCGCCGAGCGCGTGACAGTGCTGCGGGATGGCGTCAAGGTCGGTACTTTTGCCGCCGACACAATCGACGGGCGCAAACTCAGCCACCTGATGACCGGCAAGTCCTTCGACTACCAGGTACAGGCGCCAGAGATTGCTGCCGGCCCGGTCGTACTGGAGGTCGAGGGCTTGGGCCGTGACGGTGAGTATGAGGATGTAAGCTTGCAGTTGCGCGCAGGGGAAGTGGTGGGCCTCACCGGTCTGCTCGGCTCAGGTCGAACCGAACTTGCGTTATCGCTATTCGGCATGAAGCCGCCCGATCGCGGTAGCATCGCGCTTGACGGGCACCGGATCGCGCTCCGCACAAATGCAGAGGCGATCCGTCGAGGGATCGCCTATGTGTCCGAGGATAGGCTTACGCTTGGTCTCATCCTGAATCAGTCCGTCACGGCGAACCTCACACTGACTGTGCTGGAACGTCTGGCAGGCGCATTTGGCCTGATCGCCGCCCGAGCGCGTCAGAGCCACGTTGCGCGCTGGGTTACCGAACTCGGGATCAAGATCTCCAACCCGGCCAACGCGGTGAAAACGCTCTCCGGGGGCAATCAGCAGCGTGTCGTGCTCGGCAAATGGATGGCGACCAACCCGCGGGTGCTTATCCTCGATAGTCCGACCGTGGGTGTCGACATCAGCGCCAAGGACGGAATTTATGAAATCGTCCGACGGTTGGCCCGCGACGGCGTCGCAGTGCTGATGATATCCGACGAAATCCCCGAGGTCCTTTATCATAGTCATCGCGTGCTGGTGATGCGCGACGGGCGTTTGACAACCAATGTGGCTGCTGCAGCGATTTCCGAAGATGCGCTTCGGCAGGCGGTCAATGCCTGAATCCCACATTGCATCATTCGGCAGGTTTCGTCGCAGTCACGAGTTTTGGCTGCTGATCGTCATTCTCGGGCTTTGCTCCAGCCTGGGCTTCGCGAATGCCCAGTTCCTGACGATGCAGAATCTGTTTGACCTGCTGACCTCCTACGCTTTCGTCGGCATCCTGGCGCTCGGACTGCTGGTCGTGCTGATCGCCGGCGGGATCGACATCTCCTTCACCGCGACGGCGTCGGTAGCGCAATATGTCACACTCTCCATTGCCAATGCTTACGGCGCGAACTGGATCAGCGTCTTCGCCATCGCGATCGGGATTGGTGGTGCGCTCGGTGCCCTCAATGCGATCTTCATCCAGAAACTTCGAATACCATCGATCATCGTTTCGGTCGCAACACTGAACATTTTCTATGGGCTTCTGATCTTCTTCACCGGTGGCAAATACATCTATTCGCTGCCGGACTGGTTCGCGACGGGGATATTCTGGTTCGAATTCGAATGGGGCAAGGATAGCTCGTACGGTGTCAACCTGCAGATCCTCGCGCTTGCGCTGGCCTTTCTCGTCACCTGGCTCCTGCTCAACCGAACCAATATCGGCCGGCAAATATATGCCATGGGAGGCAATACCGATGCCGCGCAGCGGCTCGGCTTCCACATTTTCGGCCTCAACATACTGGTCTATTCTTACATGGGTGTCATGGCCGGAATCGCCTCCCTGGTCCAGGCACAACTGGCGCAATCGGTTGCTCCGACAGTTCTGGTAGGCAAGGAACTCGACGTGGTCGCCGCGGTCGTACTCGGCGGCGCCAGCTTGATGGGCGGCGTCGGTACCGTCCTCGGCACGTTTTTGGGCCTGACACTGCTCGCCGTACTCCAGAATGGAATCATTCTGCTGGGAGTTTCGTCCTACTGGTCGCCGTTCTTCGTTGGCCTGGTTATTCTCATTTCGGTCTCGGCGACCGCCTGGTCGCAGCGAGAGCGACGAACCCGCAGCGTGCGCGCATGAGTAATGCGCCCGCCCTCTCACTTCCCCGGCGTATGGTCGCCCTCGCCAGCAGCGGCACGGTTGCCACGCTCATCCTGCTGTTGCTCGCGCTTTGGGTGGTGTTCGCGATCATGATTGGCGACCGGTTCTTCTCGGTCGACACGCTGCAGTCCATGGCTTTCCAGATGCCGGAACTAGGCATCCTCTCGCTTGCGATGATGCTGGCCTTGCTATCCGGGGGACTCAACCTTTCCATCATCGCGACTGCCAATCTGTCCGGACTGACCATCGCCTTCCTGCTGACGCACTACATCCCCGGGACTCAGGGGCTTGCCTCAGCCGGCATTCAGGTGCTGGCGATCGCTGCAGGATTTGCGGTGGCCGCATTGGTCGGCCTCCTCAATGGTTTTGTCATCGCCTATCTCGGCGTTTCGCCGATCCTGGCCACGCTCGGGACGATGACGCTCTGCAAGGGCCTTGCGATCGGGCTGTCGCGCGGCAACGTCATCTCCGGATTTCCGGAGCCCATTGTATTTATCGGCAATGGAACAGTTTTCGGGGTACCCTTTGCTTTGATCGTACTTGCGTTCTGCGCCTTGCCCGTCGCGCTCATGCTGAACGCGACCCCGTTCGGGGCAAAGGTTTACATGATCGGCTCGAACGAGAAGGCGACGCGCTACTCCGGGGTCAATACCCGCGCCGTCCTCCTCAAACTGTATGTGCTTTCCAGCCTGCTCGCGGGTGTGGCAGCAGTGGTGATGCTTGCACGTTTCAATTCGGCCAACGCGGCATACGGCGAGAGCTATCTTCTGGTCACCATTCTCGCGGCCGTCCTCGGCGGCATCGATCCGTTCGGCGGCTTCGGCAAAGTCGGGGGATTGTTGCTTGCGCTGATCATCCTTCAGGTGATCTCGTCTGCGTTCAATCTTTTGAATCTCAGCCAATTCCTCACGCTGGCGATCTGGGGTGGAATCCTGATTGCCGTCGCGGCGGTTCCTCGTTTGAGCGGTAAAGCGCCGCGGTAGACAGCCATGACGTATTCGATCTCCTCGCCCCGGATCGCCGTTCTCGACATTGGCAAGACCAATCTGAAACTGCTGGTGGCGAGCGACGACGGCTGGTCGCTCGAAACACGTACGATTGCTAATGTACCGGTCACTCAAGGGCCCTACCTCGCCTATGATCTTGTCGGGTTGGAAGAGTGGTTTCTCGATAACCTTGCCGTCGTCTCTCAACGGCATGCGATTGGCGCCGTGATCGTGGCTGCGCACGGGTGCGGCGCGGTTCTCGTCGACGGTGATACGCCCGTGCTGCCGATGATGGACTATGATGCGGTCTCTCCGCCGGCGATCGACGAAGCTTATGCCCGGATCGCGCCCGCTTACGATGAGGTGTTTTGCGGCATCGGAGGCGCGATGCGGCTCGGAAAGCAGCTGCTGTGGCAGGAAAGCGCGTGTCCAGTCGAGTTCGCCCGCGCAAAAACCTACCTGACAACCGCGCAGTTTTTCGCTTTGCGGCTCGGCGGACGTGCGGCCAGCGAAATCTCGCAGCTCGCGGCGCAGAGCCATATCTGGGACCTCATGCACCATCGGCCTTCTTCTCTCATGCGCAAGCGCGGCTGGAGCCATCTGCTGCCCGAACGCATACCCGCCGGTGCGGTGCTAGGGACGGTTTCGGAGTCCGTAGCCAGGCGCACCGGCCTGGCGCAATCGACCGAAATCCTCTGTGGCGTGCATGATTCCAACGCCAACCTGTTTCGCTACAAGGCTGCTGGCATGGCGGATGCCTCGATCCTATCGACCGGGACCTGGATGATCGGCTTTCAGCGCGGTCTTTCTCTGGACAAGCTCGATCGCGCGCGCGCGATGGTTCTCAATATCGATGTCGATGGGGAGCATGTACCCTCGACACTGATCGCGAGCGGCCGCGAATATGACCTGATCCGCGGAGACAATCGCGCTTCTGATGCAGCGGTCCTCGCCGCATTGCCTACCCTGCTGTCGAAGGGGACCCTGGCGCTCCCCTCGTTCATCGGCGATGATGGATTGTTTCCGGGCGCGGCCCACCGCGGCCGGGTCGTCGGACCGCGCCCCGAAACGCCCGCCGAATGGCAGGCATTGGCGGTGCTTTACGCTGCCTTCAGCGCAAACCGCTCGCTTGACGCGCTTGGGAGCTCGAAACGCATCATTATCGACGGTGGCTTTGCCGCAAACCTGCCCTTCGCCCGCTGCCTCGCCACTTTGCGATCCCAGCAGAGCGTCGGGATCAGTCAATCCCGGGACGGTACGGCGCTCGGCGCCGCCCTGCTGTGGCGGCGATTCTCGCGTACGCTGCCGGTTTCAAGCGTGATGCTTGAATCCGTCACATCACTCAGCAAGGATGGGTTCAATCCGGGCGACCTTTCCGCTGCCTACCAGTCCTGGATCGCCTTCTCGGAGCCCGCCTCATGACTGACCACATTCATGCCGATCTGCGCCTTGGCATTGTCGATACCTGCAGAGAGATGAATCGAAACGGACTCAATCAGGGCACATCCGGCAATCTGTCGCACCGCATTCCAAATGGAATGCTTATCACGCCGACCGGCCTGCCCTACGATCGGATGCAGCGAGAAGATATTGTCGCGATGGATTTTGCCGCGAACTACCAAGGCAATCATCGGCCGTCATCTGAATGGCGCTTCCACCGCGATATCCTTCGAGCACGCGAAGACGTGAACGTGGTACTCCATACCCATTCGACCTTCAGCACGATCCTCGCGGTGCACGAGCGGGGCATTCCCTGCTTCCACTATATGGTCGCAGTTGCGGGGGGCAACGATGTCCGCTGTGCGCCCTATGCTTGTTTCGGCACGCAGGCGCTATCAGACTACGCCCTCAAGGCCCTCGAAGATCGCAACGCCTGCCTTCTCGGCCACCATGGCTTGATCGTAACGGCCCACTCGTTCGAAAAGGCCCTTTGGCTTGCCGTCGAGGTGGAGACGCTGGCGAAGATGTACGTCCACGCACTTGCTATCGGCGAGCCGCCGCGCCTCAGCGAGACCGAAATGGGTCAGGTCCATGAACAGATGAAACGTATGAGCTACGGCCAAGCGCCTGACCTCGACGATATCCGCGATGTTCCGCGCGCCATAGCTGAGTCGAAACGGCCACCGCACTGACGGTGATGACAGCTGGCACCGGGTCAAGGGCGATGAGTGCACGGCAGCCCAGTGCGCGAAGGGCACTTGTGGATCGGCGTTCCTACGGCAATCCTCTCCACGCCGCAGGCTTATCGCTCGAGAAGTTCGATTAGGTGAGCCCCGCCTCATGGAGCGAAGCTCTGAGATGTGCGACGCCCTTCTTGGCGTAAACGAGCGGGTTGGCCTTCCTGGGATCCTGCTCAGCCTCGACCACGACCCACCCGGAATAACCCTTGAGCTCCGTAAAGATGGCGACGTAGTCAACCGAACCGTCACCCGGAACGGTATAGATTCCGAGTTTGTCGCCCTCCCCCAGCACGGCATCGAGAAAGCTCCAGTCCTTTGCATGGGCTTGCTCAAGAACGCTCGGGCGAACATCCTTGGCATGGACATGGCTGATCCGCGCGCGATATTTCCGCGCGAGCACGCCAGGATCGGCACCCGCCCACGTGGCGTGGCCCGTATCCAGCAGCAGGTGGACGGAAGGACCGGTCGCGGCCATCAGTGCGTCAATGTCATCGCCTGTCTCGACGATTGTGCCCATGTGATGATGATAGACGAGCCGCACGCCTTCGGTGATCGTGCGATCCGCCACCTGGGTAAGCCGCCGACCCCATTCGGCCCAGTCGCTCCCAAGGAGACGCGGCCGCTCGGAGAGACGTTTTGAACGATCGCCGTGGATCGCATTCGAGGTCTCGCAGAAGACAAGAACGTTCGAACCCATCGCTTTCAGCAGATCCAGGTGTGGACGTAGCCGCCGCATCTCCTCGTCGGCATCGCGCTTGAGCAGTTCCGCCGAATACCAGCCCGAAATGCACGCCAACCCGTACGGCGCGAGCGCCGCCTTCAACGCCTCGGGCTCGCGGGGAAACTTGTGCCCCAGCTCCATCCCGACGAAGCCGGCTTCCTTGGCTTCGGCAAGGCAGACCTCCAACGGCGTTTCTCCGCCGATACTCTGTAGATCGTCGTTGGACCAGCCGATGGGATTGGCGCCGATACGAATCGACATGCTGTTGAGCCTTCCTTCGTTGCCGCTTGCCGGCATCACATTAATTCCAGTCGCTCTGCGCCTTCCGGGCGTCCGCATAGCGCTCACGCGCGGCCCGCACCTCCGCCCGCACCGATACTTCAGGCACCGCCACGTCCCACCAATGTCCGCCTGCATCGGTCGACCTTGAGGGATCGGTATCGATGACGATCACGGTGGTGCGATCGTTCTGCCGCGCCCTTCGCAGGGCCGCCTCGAGTTCGCCGAGATTGCCGACTTTCTCGGAAACCGCGCCGAGCGAACCAGCGTGCGTTGCGAAATCAATCTCCGGCAGAGTTTGATGCCGCGCCGTCGCGAGCAGGTTGTTGAACGACGAACTTCCGGTGCTGCGTTGCAGGCGGTCGATGCAGCCAAAGCCCCGATTGTCCAGCAGGACGATCGTGAGCTTGAGGCCCAACATCAGCGAAGTGGCGATCTCGGAGTTCAACATCAAATACGACCCGTCTCCGAGCATCACAATGACCTCGCGAGCAGGGTTCGCCATTTTGACGCCAAGTCCGGCCGCAATCTCATAGCCCATCGTGGAGAAGCCGTACTCCGCGTGATAGCCGCCGGCGGCGCCGGCGAGCCAGAGTTTGTGGAGCTCGCCAGGCAAGCCGCCTGCTGCACACACGACTACGTCCGACGGCTGGGCTGTGCGCTGCACGGCACCAACCACCTGAGCATCCGACGGAAGACTCTCGTTGCCGAGCGCAGTGTACTTGCCCGCAACCGCCAGCCAGCTTTCACGCTCCGTCCTTGCCTGCGTAACCCATTCGAGCGGTGGCAGCCACTCACCGAGCGCCTTGTCGAGCGCATCGAGACCCTCGCGCGCATCGGCGACAAGCGGCTGGCTGCCCCGCTTGGTCGCGTCGAATGCTTGCACATTGAGCGCGATGATCCTGCAGTCGGCGTTCGGGAATAGTGACCAGGAGCCAGTGGTGAAATCCTGAAGGCGCGTGCCTACGGCGAGAATGACGTCAGCCTCCCGAGCAGCACGGTTGGCCGCAGCCGTTCCGGTGACCCCTATCGCTCCCATGTTGAGCGGATGGCTCGCTGGAAACGCGCTCTTGCCAGCCTGCGTTTCAGCAACGGGAACGTTGTGTTTCTCGCAGAACAGCAGCAACTGCTCCTCGGCCTCGGAATAGAGGACCCCGCCGCCCGCAATGATGAGCGGCTTTTTCGCCGCGCGCAGCAGCGCAGCCGCCGCCGAGAGCTCCCGGTGATCGGGCCTCGCCCGGCGTGGCCTCCACACGTGTGGCTCAAAAAAACTGTCGGGATAGTCATAGGCTTCGGACTGCACGTCCTGGCAGAGCGCCAGCGTAACGGGGCCGCAGCGAGCCGGATCCGTCAGCACGAGGAGCGCGTTGGCCAGCGCCGGCACGATCTGCTCCGGCCGCGTGATGCGATCGAAATAACGCGAGACCGGCCGGAAGCAATCGTTGGCCGATATGATGCCATCCCCGAAATCCTCGACCTGCTGAAGCACCGGATCTGGCCGTCGCGACGCGAAGACGTCCCCGGGCAGAAACAGAACGGGCAGACGGTTGACGTGCGCGAGCGCCGCCGCGGTCACCATGTTGGTGGCGCCGGGTCCGATCGAACTCGTACAGGCCATCATACGTCGGCGACGCGAGGCCTTTGCGAAGGCGATCGCCGCGTGCGCCATCGACTGCTCATTGTGGGCTCGAAATGTCGGCAGCGTATCTTCAGCTGCGTGCAGCGCTTCACCTAGACCGGCGACGTTGCCGTGGCCGAAAATCGCCCAGACGCCCGCAAACAGCGGAACCTCACGGCCGCCGAACTCAGCTTTCTGAACCGCGAGCGCCCTGACAAGCGCCTGCGACATTGTGAGCCGCGTCGTTTTCATCGGCATTGACCTCCTCCCACCCTCGTTTGCCTCACGCTGCTGACAGCCGGGTCCCGCGCCCGTTCGAGATGCGCGAAAGAGTTGACCACGTCGGCGCCGTCGCGCAAGAGGTGCTCACGGATGAAGCGCTCCATGACATTCATGTCTCACCCCTGCCCGCGTTTGGCTCGCGCGAGAGCACCGCCACCGTCCATCCATCCTGATGTACGGCCGAGCGGGCGTGAACTCCCGCCGGAGCGAGCGCTCGCCTGCCTCGGGCAATGAATGCGATCTTCCCCAATTCCAAAGCTATTTGTGTCTCCCTATTGGTTCTTGATGAATACCGATTTGATATTCCGGTCAATCGGAATATCTATCTCATTCTCTCGGCCGGTTCGGCCGAGCTCGCCGCGGCAGGGAGTGCGCGGCGATGAGACCGCGAAAGAGAGGTTCGATGACCGTCAAGTTCGGTTTGATTGGCGCCGGCCGGATCGGGAAAGTTCACGCGAGGGCAATCGGCTCGAGTTCGGACGCCAGGCTTGTCGCGGTGGCCGACGCCTCGCCCACCGCTGCGCGTGATCTCGCAATCGCTTTTGGGGCAGATGTCCGCTCTATCGAAGACATCGAGCGATCGGCCGATGTCGATGCCGTCGTGATCTGTACGCCGACGGATACCCATGCCGATCTCATCGAATGCTTTGCGCGGCGGGGCAAGGCAATTTTTTGCGAAAAGCCAATCGATCTCGACGTTGCGCGGGTCGCGCAGTGTTTGTCCGTGGTCGACAAGGCGAGGGTCACGCTGATGGTCGGGTTCAACCGTCGCTTCGATCCGCATTTCTCGGCTGTGCGCAAGACCATCGATGACGGCACGATCGGCGACGTTGAAATGATCTCGATCACCTCCCGTGATCCTGGTCCGCCGCCCCACGACTACATCGGCCGATCGGGCGGTATCTTCCGAGACATGACTATTCATGATTTCGACATGGCGCGTTTTCTTCTGAAAGAAGAACCTGTCTTCGTAAGTGCTCACGCCTCGGTGCTGGTCGATAAGGCGATCGGCGAGCTGGGAGACTTCGACAGTGCCAGCGTCATCCTGGAGACCGCATCGGGCAAACAGTGCCTGATCTCCAACTCGCGCCGCGCGACCTATGGCTACGACCAGCGGATCGAGGTCCACGGATCGCAGGGAATGGTCGCGGCTGAAAACCAGCGCCCGGTCTCAATCGAGATCGCCGGCAAGAGCGGCTATACCAGGCCGCCGCTGCACGACTTTTTCATGACGCGCTACCTGGAAGCCTACGCCAACGAGATCGCCGCATTCATCGCAGCAGTCACCGGCGGGAAGCCGGTGTCGCCAGGCGGTGAAGACGGACTCCTCGCGCTGATGATTGCGAACGCAGCACTCGAATCCGTCAAGAGCAGAAAGACAATCCGTCTGGTCCCGAGAACGACGACGACAACGCAGACGTAGGGTTTTCCGGGAGATGCTGCGATCCGAACCAAAATCGCGCACTCACCGGAGGCTTGACGAACCGCAGCCGATCTCACTAGCATGTAACGAAAATAGCGGGCGCGCCATGCTGAAGTCGCTTGATCCCATTCTGAATGCGGATGTCCTCCACGCGCTGCGATCGATGGGGCATGGCGACGATCTCGTGCTGTGCGACACAAACTTCCCGGCCGACTCCGTTGCCCGCCAGACGGTGCTGGGCAAGCTGCTACGTATCGACAACGTCACCTCGGCGCGAGCGGCCCGCGCGATCCTCTCGGTGCTTCCCCTCGATTCATTTGTCGACCAACCCGCCCTGCGGATGGAAGTCGTGGACCAGCCGAACGAAATCCCGGCCGTCCAAGCGGAAGTGCAGAGGGAGATCGATGCTGCGGAAGGACGTTCGCTTCGGCTAGGCTCGATCGAGCGATTTGCCTTCTACGAGCGTGCCAAGAAATCGTACTGCGTGATCCAGACCGGCGAGCGCCGCTTCTATGGCTGCTTCATCTTCAAGAAGGGCGTCATCCCGCCCGATGCGGCCTAGGCCGCTCGTTGTCGTCGGCATCTTCCTCGAGCGGTACATCGTCAGCGGTCGGAGAAATTGCCGGCGACCAGCGGGCCTATCTCGGGACGGGCGCCTCGGTGTCGAGCAGTCGTGCCGCTTTCAGGTCGCTCCAGAGCGCGGCCGGAACCTCAGTTGTCAGTGCAGCCAGGTTGCGCTCAACCTCCTGCGGGCTCTGCCCGCCCAGGACCACGCTCGCGACAGCAGGATGACCGAGCGCAAAATGCAAAGCTGCCGTCGGCAGCGCTACGCCGTGAGAGGCGCAGACGCGCTGGATCTCGGCCACCCTGGAAAGGATCTCCGGCGGCGCGTCCTGATAATTGTACTTCGCGCCGGCGACCGGCCCGGTCGCGAGAATTCCCGAATTGAACACGCCGCCGAGCAGCACCGCGATGCCCTGCTTCAGCGCCAGCGGCATGAACTCCTTCAGCGCCGGCTGCTCCAGCAGTGAGTAGCGTCCGGCCAGGAGCATCACGTCGAACGAACCGGCCTGCGCAAAGCGCACGCACATCTCGGCTTCGTTGACACCGATCCCGATGCCGGCAACCACGCCTTCCGAACGCAGTCTGTCGAGCGCCACATAGGCGCCGGCCATCGCCTCGCGAAACCGATCCTCGATCGCAGCCTGGCCATGGGTCCAGACGTCGACGTCATGGATCAGCAGCAGATCGATCCTGTCGGTGCCCAGCCGCAGCAGCGACTGCTCGACCGACCGCATCGTCCCGTCATAGGAGTAATCGACCACGGCCCGGTGCGGATGCCCTCCGACAAAGCCCGACCGGGTCTCGGGCCGGTGGAACGGATCCATCCAGCGGCCGGTCTTGGTGCAGAGGACGACATCCTGCCGCTTCACCCGCCGGAGCGCAGTCCCGCAGCGATGCTCGGACAGGCCGTTGCCGTAGTGCGGCGACGTATCGAGCAGATTGATGCCGAGTTCGAGGGCGCGACTTGCAGCGGCAATCGCGGTGCGGTCGTCGAGCTCGAGGAAAAGATCGCCCAGCGGCGCGGTTCCAAATCCAAGGATGGAGGCCTGAAGCCCGGTCCGGCCAAGCGGGCGGCGCGGCAATGCTGATTGAGAAACCATGGTGGATCGTTGCCCTTCTCGGCGCCGTTTTCGACGCGCTGGTCTCATTGTCGGGAGCTGCAGCGTATGTGTTTGCCGCCGCGTGTCAACGCTGCGTGCGACGCCCAAAGCTGTTCCGCTGATACCGCGGACTTGCTAAGAATGAGAGAAAGCGCGCGGACACCTCACGATCCGCGGCAACAAGGAGGAAAGATGCTCCCCTATGTCACGCATGATCCCCGGTTTACGCGCCTGGTCTTCGGCCATGCCAATCTTGAAAAGCTCACCAGCGGCTGCCGCTGGGCCGAGGGACCTGCCTATTTCCCGGCCGGTCGCTATTTGATCTGGTCCGACATTCCCAACAATCGCATGATGCGGTTCGACGAGACCGATGCGTCGGTCTCCGTATTCCGTTCGCCGAGCTTCAATTCCAACGGCAACACGGTTGACCGCGAGGGACGGCTCGTCACCTGCGAGCATTTGATGCGGCGCGTCACGCGGACCGAGCACAACGGCTCGATCACGGTGCTGGCTGATCAATTCGACGGCCGCAAGCTGAATTCGCCCAACGACGCCGTCGTCAAATCGGACGGCTCGATCTGGTTCTCCGATCCGACCTACGGCATCGACAGCGACTATGAGGGCCTGCAGACCAGGTCCGAGATCGGAGCCTCCAACGTCTATCGGATCGACCCCGGCACCGGCGCGGTGACGCGCGTGGTGTCGGACCGCGTCCAGCCCAACGGGCTCGCTTTCTCGCCCGACGAGACGCTGCTCTACGTCGCCGACACCGGTGCCACGCATGTCGACGGGCTACCCGCGACGATCTGGTCTTATCAAGTGGATGGGCAAAAGCTCACGGATGCAAAGCTATTTTCCACCTGTCCGGATGGTCTCTATGACGGCTTTCGCGTGGACATACACGGCAACATCTGGACGTCGGGCGGCCGCAACGTGTTCTGCTATGCGCCTGACAGCACCCACATCGGCACGATCCCGATCGGCGAGATCGTCGCCAATGTCTGCTTCGGCGGCCCGCGCCGCAACCGGCTCTATATCTGCGGGCAGACTTCGCTGTACGCGATGTTTCTCAACACCCGCGCGGCCGTGTAATGCTTAGCTCGTCACGCGCTCGCCGCGCCCGTAGACCAGCAACATGAAGATGATGACGAGGCCGTAGATCACCTGGCGGCCTGCTTCCGGCATATCCATGATCGACAGCACGCTGTTGAGGAGCACGATCAGCACGACTCCGATCAGCGTGCCGAGATAGCGGCCGCGACCGCCGAGGATGTTGGTGCCTCCAATCACGACAGCGGCGATCGAGGGCAGCAGATAAGCATCTCCCATGCCCTGATACGCCTTGGTGGAATAGCCGGCGAGCAGCACGCCCGCGAGCGCGGCGGCAAGCCCGCAGAGGACGAAGCAAATCACCGTGACCCGGCGCGTGTCGACGCCGGCGAGATAGGCCGCCGCTTCCTTGTTCCCGATTGCATAGACGTATCGGCCAAGCGCCATGCGCTGCAAAATCACCACGACCAGCACGGAGACCGCAGCCCAGACGAAGAGAGCGTTCGGGATGCCAAGCGTACGCTCGCCCGCCAGCACCCGCATCAGGTCGGTCGCCCCCGTCTGCGGCGCATAGCCCCCGGTATGCGCAACCATGAGGCCGCGCATCACGGCATTGACGCCGAGCGTGAAGATCATCGAGGGGACGCGCAGATAGGCGACACCGATACCGTTGACGAGACCGACCAGGACGCCAATTCCGAGCCCGACCGGAATGGCGAACGGACCGCCCACGGAGGTCGCCATCATGGCGGCGGCGGCCAGCGTCCATGGAACCGACAGATCGATTTGCGCGATCAGGATCACGATCATCATGCCCGCCGACACGATGCCGAGGAATGCACCGATCTGCAATTGCTGGAGCAGATAGGCCGGCGACAGTAGCGGGGTGCTGCCGAAACGAGCGAACGTATACACCGTGCCCGCGACGAGGATGACCAGGATGAACAGCGCCGCAATCAGGATCGGGCGGTCGTCTCGCGAGAGACCGAAGGAGGCTGTCGTCATCGGAACAGCTCCAGCGTATTCTTGACGCGCAGCACGCCCAAAGCGCCGATGCTGACGGCGGCGAGCAGGATCACGCCCTCGAACAGTGGTTGCAAAAGGGGCGCGATGTCGAAAATGCGGAAGAAGAAGGAAATCACGCGCAAGACCATGGCGCCGAAGATCGACCCGATCGCACTGCCGGTGCCGCCGAGCAACGATGTGCCGCCGATCACCACGGAGGCAATTGAGTTGAGCGTATAGGCGCCCGCCTGCGGAATATCGGCATTGCCCGACGAAGTCTGGATGGCGAGGAAGAGACCGCCGCAGCCGGCAAAGAAGCCCGCGAGCGTGAAGGCCGCGATCTTGGCGCGCTCGATGGGAAGGCCGGACATATAAGCTGCGCCCTCGGCCGAGCCGACGGCATAGACGGCGCGGCCGAGAACGGAGCGCCGGAACGGCACCCACACCACGAGCGGAATAAGAACGAGAAGCACGAACGGCACCGGGATCCAGGCGAACGGCGCAAACCAGCCCGCCGCGCCGTCGTCGAAGATGTGCACGGTCGAGGCGAAATCGCCGAGCGAATTGGTCAGCGCCCAGTTCAGATCCTCGTCGATCTTGCCGCCTGGGGTCGGACGCAGGAATAGCGCGATGCCGATATAGACAGCGCCGGTCGCAAGCGTCGCAATGATCGGCTGGATACGCCCATAGACGACAACGCAGCCGTTGATGAAACCGGCAGCCGTGCCGATCGCAAGGCATACGGCAATCCCAAGCAGGATGCCGGTCACGCCGCCTGGAAAGGTGCCGAGGCCGATATGCAGGCCGAACAGATCGAGATGCAGCGGCGCGCCACCTGCCGCGCCGGTCAGGAGGTAGCTCGCAAAGCAGCCGACCATGGTCATGACCGCGCCAACGGAGAGATCGAGGCCCGACATCAGGACCGGGATGGTCTGTGCCATCGCCAGCATGGCGAGCGCAAAAATTTCGTCGCCATTCTGCACCAGCACGGCCGGGGAGAAACCGCGGGGATGGGCGATATTGTAGAGAATGTAGAGGGCGCAGAACAACAGGATAGCGGTGACAAGACCGATGTTCTGGCGGATCCTGATGGCGAGATCGTCAAGCATGCTGAGCCTGCGCTGCGGCATCGGTGTCGATGTTGAGGGAGCTCGCGACGATGTTGGTCTCGGTGAGGTCGTCGCCTTCGAACTCGCGCACGATGCGCCCGTCATACATGATGGCGACGCGGTCGCAGCAGCCGATGAGTTCGTCATAGTCGGTCGAGTAGAACAGGATGGCTGCGCCCTGGTCGGCAAGTTCGCGCATCAACCGGTACAGCTCCTGCTTGGTGCCAACGTCGATGCCGCGTGTGGGATCGTTGAGCAGGATGATGCGCGGATCGGTCATCAGCCATTTGGCGAGCACCACCTTCTGCTGGTTGCCGCCCGACAGCGTCGAGACCGCATCACTCGCCGCGCGCAGCTTGATCTGCAGCCGTGCGATGGCCCGCTGGATCGCGGCGCGTTCCTTAGCCCCGTCGACGAATGGACCGGTGGAGAGGGCGTCGAGCGAGGCGATCGCAAGATTGTCCGCGATCGACATCGGCAGCATCAGCCCTTCGGTTTTGCGGTCCTCCGGGACGAGCGCGATGCCGACCGATTTTGCCGCCGCCGGAGAGCCGGGACGCACCTCGCGATCGGCAACCGCAACGCGACCCGTGACGCCGCGCAGAACGCCGAACAAGGCGAGCAGCAGCGATTTCTGGCCCTGACCATCGAGACCGCCGAGCCCGACGATCTCGCCGGCGCCGACGCTGAGTGAAATGCGATCGAGGTGCCTTTCCCAGGACAGGTTCTCCAGCGTCAGCACCGGTTTTGCGGTTTGGCGCGGCGGCTTCGGCGGATACTGGGCCGTGATGTCGCGCCCGATCATGAGCTGGACGATCTCGGCGGTGGAGCGCGCGCCCGTGTCGAAGGTTTCGATGTGACGGCCATTGCGAAACACCGAGGCGCGGTCGGCGAGCGCCTCGACCTCGTGCATGCGGTGCGAGATGTAGAGGATTGCGACGCCCTTGGCCTTGAGTCGTGCCAGCATCGCATAAACCTTCTCGACATCCGCGCTGGTCAGAGCCGATGTGGCCTCATCGAGGATCAGCAACTGCGGGTATTTGCCGAGCGCCTTGGCAATCTCGACAACCTGGCGCCGCGACAAGGGCAGATCGCGGACGTGCCTCAGGGGATTGATATCCTCGCAGCCGATCTCTGCCAGAAGCTGTTCGGCGCGGCGCCGCTGCGCCCTCGCATCGATCAGGCCGAACCGCCGCGGCGGCGACGCGATGGAGATGTTGTCCGCGACCGAGAGGTCGGGCATCAGCGACAGCTCCTGGAAGATGCAGACGACACCGGCCGCATTCGCCGCCGCCGGCGTCGTGAAGCCGACGTCGCTGCCCGCGAGGCGCATGCGACCGCTGTCCGGCTGCACCACCCCGGCGATGATCTTGATCAGCGTCGACTTGCCGGCGCCGTTCTCGCCCAGCACGGCGTGGATCTTGCCGCGCTCGCAGGCGAAATCGACGGCTTCCAGCGCGCGAACGCCGGCATAACGCTTGGAGATTCCGGCGAGCTCCAGGAAGGCGGGTTGCGTCGGGTCGGCAGCCGGCATGTCCGGGCCTTCACGCGACGACGGCCCGGCGGATGCCGGGCCGTGACGGAGCGATCGCTGCAGAGGTCACTGGGTGTTCTTCTCGCTCTGCGACATGATCTCCGGCGCGGTGAAGTTCACGCCGCAAGGTGTGAACTGGTTCGGCGCGAAGAAGTTGGCATTGAGCTCAGGCCAGTAATTCGTGCCCGGCTTGAGGTCCTTGTAGGTCGCCACCGGAATCGGGATCGAGATCAGCTGCGGCATGACGTTGCCCTGCAGCGCCGAGATCGCCGCCTTGGTCGCGATCGCAACCAGCGCCGGCGACTGGCCGTAGGACATGCCCTTGAGCCCGTCCTTGGCGTGATCGGCGATCTGCTTGCGGTACTCGTTTTCGCCCTCGCCCGACATCGGCACAAAGGGATGCTTGGCAGCCATCAGCGCCTGCACGGTGCCGTCGGAGCCGCCTTGGGTGAATATTCCGTCGAAATGGCCATGCACGGCCAGCGCATCCGCGGTTACCTTCTGCGAGGTGCCGGTATCCCAATTGCCGACGACCTCGGTGATTTTGAAGCTGTTGCCGGGCCCTTCCATGACCTCGCGGAAACCGAGATGACGGTCGCGGTCGACCGAGTTGCCGGGCAAGCCGCGAACTTCGAGAATGTCGCCGGATTTCTTGCCACTCTCATCGATCAGCCATTTGGCCGACATGCGGCCCATTTCCTTCTGGTCCTCGTTGACCATCATCACCTTGTCGGTGTCGAGAACGTTGTCGAAGGGCACCACCACGACATTGTTCTTGTCGGCAAGCCGGATGATGCGATCAAACCCGTCGGGCGCGACCGCAATCGTGACGATGGCATCGAAGCCCTGGTTGATGAAATCCTCCATCGCGCCGAGTTGCGCGGCAACATCGGTCCCGGTGGAGACGACCTTGAACTCCTTGATGTTCTCCTTGATCCCCGGTTGGTCGGCGAATGCCTTGGCGGTCTTTACCATCTGGATGCGCCAGGTGTTGCCGACGAAACCGTTGACCAGCGCGATCCGGTAGGGGCCGGGCTTCTTTGGCCACTGGAAGAATTTCGTTTCAGACGACCACGGCTTGAAGCAGGCGGGATCGGCACCCGGACCGGAGACGACCTTGGGACCCGCCAAAGCACTCACCGAGGACAGCAGCAAGCCAGCGCAAGCCAGCCCCGCCAGACGAAGCGTCCACACCATGTCATTTCTCCCTGAGCGTTTGTGTTCCACCCTAATGCGGCGTTGTCGCCATGCCGGGAATTGACCTCCCCGTGCGCTTTGCCGAGACAAGATGGCACGCAACTTGCGATCCTGACAAGCGGAGGGCGAATGCTCGGCCGCGACACACGACGTGAACGCACCGCACAACGATCGCGATTGCGGGAAGCAGAAAACGTAACGATGACAGCCGGATGTTCGTGGGCGGCATGGGATGGCGCAGCGGCGACGGTGGGCCATGGCCGACCTTCCGTGGCCCCATCCACGCGCGCGACGAAAAAAATGACACTCAGGGAAAAGTGTGAATCGCTATGCGAAGCCGCGGGGCAGCCGCGACAATGCCAGCGACCGGGACGTGCGTCGTCGGCCGCCAGCAACAGGCAGCTGCGCATCAGCAACGCGTACGACGTTACGGCAGATTGTCGCGCAGAAAAATGTCGATGCGAATGCGCTCCTGGTCGGGGCTGATCGGCTCACCCGAGCAATGCGCCAGCAGGACTCGCGCTGCAGAGCGCGCCTCGTGACCGGAGTCCTGGTTGATGATTGCATCAAGTGTGCCTCGGACCAGGAAACGCCGCGTGTGCTGGGTCAGCTCGTGAGTGATCCAGACCACTTTGCGCGCACGCCCGGAGATCTCTAGCGCATCGGCGATGCCACGGTTCCCGGCGCCGCAGCAATATATGCCACGGAGATCGGCATGGCGCACGAGCAGCGCGGCTGTGAGCTCTCTCGTGCGTTCGCTGTCGTCGCGGCCCTCGATGGCCGGTAACGCGAGCAGGTTCGGATACTCGCCGGACAGGATCTGGTGGAAGCCGAACTGCCGCTCGCTGTGGTCGCGCAGCGACAACGATCCGGCGATCACGGCAACCGTCCCCTTGCGGCCGCGAAGGAAGCGTCCCATCAATGTTGCCGCAGTTCGCCCCGCGGCCGGATTGTCGATTCCGACATAATGCAGGCGCCGCGAGCTCGGCGCGTCCGACACAAGGGTCACCACGGCGACCTCGCGGGCAACAAGCTCGTCGATCGCCGCACGCACCCTGGGATGGTCGAGCGCAACGACGGCGACCCCCTGATAGACGGGGGACAGGTTCTCCAGCGCGCCGGCGAGCACGTCCGGATCGAATACGTCGACATGGACAACATCGATAAAGCCGCGCTGGCTGGCGAGCCAGTGTGCGGTACGCTGGACCTGCTCGGTCAGGCTCGTCATGAAGCTGTTGCTGCCGCTCGGCAGCACGAAGGCGAAGCGGAACGACTGCCCACGGGCGAGCCGCGCGGCCGCGACGTCGGCGCGATAGCCGAGCTTTGCCACCGCCGCCTGGACGCGCGCAACGGTCTTGGCGCGCACGCCATCGCGCCGGTTGACGACGCGATCGACGGTCGCGAGCGACACGCCCGCCGCGCGCGCAACGTCCTCGAGCGTTGCGCGGACCGCCGACTGCGTCGCACCAGCTGTCATTCGCGGGCCGCCCACAGCAAGCCGCGGATCATCAAGGTTCGAATCTCCGGGACGTCCAGCTCGTAGGCACGGTGGCCGAGTGAGGAATAGAACACCCTGCCCGCGCCGTATCGCTTCTTCCACACCACCGGCATCACCACGCCCTCGATCCAGGGCGCGTGCTCGCCGCTGAAGGTCGTTGTCGCCAGCACCTCATTGGCGGGGTCGACATGCATGTAGTACTGCTCGGAGCGATGCTCAAAGCTATTCAGGCCCTTCGTGATGGGATCATCCGGCTTCGTCAAATCGACCTTGTAGTCAATGATGTTGCCGGGATGCGCGACCCACTGCCCTCCACACATGAACTGGTACTCGACGGAATCGCGGAAGGCATCGCCCATCCCGCCGTGGTGGCCGGCGAGCCCCACTCCGCTCCGCACCGCCGCGCAGAGATTGAGCGCTTCTGCCTTCTCGATCTTCGACATAGTGTAGATCGGGATGATCAGCGACAGATCGTGGATCGCAGCATCGGCGAACGCCGCCGTTGTGGTCTCGATCCGCACCTCGAAGCCTTCCGCCTTCAGCCAGCCGCGGATCATCGAGGCACAGAGATCGGGATCGTGTCCCGGCCAGCCGCCCCAAACAATCATTGCATTGCGCATGTTTCCGTCCTCAGTCGATCTGTCCGGTTTCACGTCCGGCCGGCAGCATCGCCGGCCGCTCAACGCGGCTCTCGATCTTGACGCGCCGTCCTTCGTCGGCGGAGGTCTGGAACGCCTCCATCACCTCCAGTACATGGAACGCAAGCGCGCCGCTGGCACGATGCGGCCGGTTGTTCAGAATTGCGGTGGCCATGTCGGCGACGCCGATGGAACGGAACTCGCCGTCGATATGCCCGTGGGTCAACGGCACCGCCTCCCATTCGCCACCGGTCTTCGCGACCTGCACCTCGCCGCCGAAGCGGTTCGAGTCCGGCACCAGCATGCTGCCTTTGTCGCCATAGATTTCGATCGGCGCGTGACGGTGCTTGGGGATGTCGAAGCTCATCGTGATCGAGACGACGGCACCGCTCTCGAATTCGAGCGTGCCCGCGACATGGGTCGACACCTCGACCGGGATCAGCGTGCCGTTCATCGGCTGGCTGGTCACAAGGCGCTCGGATTTCGGACGTGCGGTGGAGCCCATCACGCTCGCGACCGGGCCGAGCAGCTGCACGAGATCGGTGATGTAGTATGGGCCCATGTCGAGCATCGGGCCGCCGCCGCGCAGATAATAGAAGCCCGGCGCCGGATGCCAGCGCTCGTGGCCAGGGCAGCCAAAGAAGGCGCTGCCCGCCGCCGGCGTGCCGATCGCTCCGTCGTCGATCAGCTTGCGCGCGGTCTGGTGTCCGCCTCCGAGAAACGTGTCGGGCGCGCAGCCGACGCGAAGGTCTTTCTGCGCGGCGAGATCCATCACCTTGCGGGCTTCCGCGATGTTGATGCCGAGCGGCTTCTCGGAATGGACATGCTTGCCGGCATTCAGAACGGCCAGACTGACGTCGGTGTGGGCGAGCGGCACCGTGAGATTGATGACGATCTCGATGTCGTCGCGCTTGAGCAGTTGATCGACCCGCATCCCCGGCAGCCCGAAGGCGGCGCCCTGGCGCTCTGCGGCATCGCTGCGCATATCGGCGAGCGCCCTGACCTCCATGACCGGGAAGCGCTGGGCCGCCTTCAGGTAGGCGGTGCTGATATTGCCGCAGCCGATGATCCCGATGCCCACTTTTCTCATTGTGATCTCCGTAAGGTCCCGCTCATCCCTTGACCGCGCCTGCGGTGAGGCCGGCGACGATATGCTTCTGCGCCAGAAGGAACAGAATGATCGTCGGCAGGATGGTCAGCGTGATGAAGGCCAGGATCAGGTGCCATTCGGACGAATATTCGCCCTGATAAACCATGATACCCAGCGGCCAGGGATAGAGCGAATCGGTGTTGAGCATCACCAGCGGCAACAGATAGGCATTCCAGCTGTTGACGAACGCGATCGTCCCGACGGTCGCCAGGATCGGCCGCGATAACGGCAGGGTCACATAGCGGAAGAAGTTGATGTAGCTGCATCCGTCGACCAGCGCAGCCTCCAACAGCTCGTACGGGATGTCCTTGAAGAAACGCCGCAGCAGCAGCACACTCATGGCGAGACCGAAGGCCGCCTGCGGCAGCGCAACGCCAAAATAGCTATCGAGCAGCCCGAGATCGCGCACCTTGATGAACAGCGGCAGCACGGCGGTCGCGGCCGGAAACAGCAGGCCGAGGGTCAGGTAGCTCAGCAGCATCGAGCTGCCGTAGAACTTGATGTGCGCGAAGGTGAACGCCGCCATGGAGGCGACGACCAGGGTCAATGCCACCGTGAGCGTCGAAATGACCAGCGAGTTGCGCAACAGCTGCCAGTAGCGCACGGAGAACAGGATGTCGGCATAATTCTGCCACTCCCAGTGGCGCGGCAGGCCGAACGGATTAACGCGCAGTTCGCCAAGCGATTTGAAGCCCCCGAGCAAGGTCGCGAGCAGCGGCACCAGCACGAAGATCGCAACGACGGCGAGGAACAACGACTTGAACAGCCCCGCGGAATCGAACGGCGCACGTGTGGTCTCGACATTACTCATCGCGCATGAACCATCGCTTGTAGGTCACGGCAAAGGTCACGCAGATCGCGAACAGGATGACACCGATGGCGCTGCCGTAGCCGACCCGCATGCGGGAGATGCCGTTATTGTAGAGAAAGCTCACCATCGTGTTCGAGGAGTCCGCAGGTCCGCCGCGCGTCAGCGGCATGACCAGGTCGAACAGCTGCAGCGAGCCGACGATGGCGAAGAATATTGAGAGCCGGATCGTCGGATAGAGCAACGGGATGACAACGTGGCGCAGGGTTTGCGACCGGGTCGCGCCGTCGATCCGCGCGGCCTCGATCAGGCTCTTGTCGAGACTCTGGAGTGCGGCGATGAACAACATCATGTGAAAGCCAAAGTACTTCCAGACCACCACGATCAGCACGGCCAACATCGACGTCTCGGTCGAAGCCAGCAGATGCGGCGCCTCGGCACCGAAGGCGCGCCAGATCGAGGCGACGAGGCCGTAGTCGCCGTCATAGACAAAGCTGAAGATCAACCCGGTCGCGATCTCGGCCAGGATATAGGGCATGAAGAACAGCATGCGCAGCGCCACCGCTCCGCGAAAACGCTCCGCCAGCATCAAAGCCAGGGTGAGCGCAAGCGGCAGCTGAATCGCAAGCGAGACGGCGATGATCAGTCCGTTGTTGCGCAGCGCAAGCCAGAAGGCGCGCGTCTCAAACACGAAGCGGTAATTGTCGAAGCCAATCCAGTTCGTCGGCCTGCCGAAGCCGTTCCAGTTGAAGGCCGAGTACCAGGCGGCCTCGCCGACCGGCAGCACCACGAACAGCGTGAACAGCACCAACGCCGGCGGCAGGAACAGGATCAGGACGGTGAGGCGGCTGTCCCAGCGAGGACCGCGAACTGCGAGTGGCGAGAACGATGTCTCCGCAGCGTCCATCGCCGGCGAGGCCACGATCCGCCGCACCACTGTCAGTTACCCTGCTTCCGCGCCGCCTCGATCGCCTTGGCAGCGTCCTGCGGACTCATGCTGCCGCCGGCGATTTCCGCGCTGACGTCATTGACGACGCGACCGACCGAAGGGCCGAGGCTCTGGTCATAGAAGTTCTGGTGGTAGTTCGACTTCGCCAGATTGGCCGCGATCAGCTTCATGAAAGGATTGTTGAGACCGGCCTCCGCACCCTGCACCACGGGAATGATGAAGTTGCCCGCGGCAAGCCGGGTCTGAACGTCCTTGGAGATGAAGTATTTCAGGAAGTCGACCGCCTCCTTCGGCGAGTCTTTTGTGATCAGCCAGCCTGTGATGCCCCCCAGCGTGTCCGTCGGCGCGCCCTTCCCGCCGGCCACGACCGGAAAATCGAACCAGCAGATCTTGTCTTCGCTCAGCCCGACCTTGTCGGCGGCGAGCGCGCGCTGCAAATTGTAGATGCTACTGATCGCGAGCGTCATCGCCGCCTTGCCATCACCGAAATAGCCGACGGCCTGCGGGTTCTTGAACCCGAGAAAGCCGTTCTGGAATGGCTGGAGATCGACGAGTTGCTTGAACAGCTCGCCGGATTTCTGGAAGGTCTCGCCGGCAAAGCCGCCATTCTCGCCGCGCAGCGCCGCTTCGAACGCCGGCTTGCCGCCGACACGGACTGCAAGATGCGTCCAATAGAAATGCAGCGGCCATTTGTCAGCGCCGCCGACCACGATGGGCGTGATGCCGGCGGCCTTCAGCGTCTTCACCGCGGCGAGCAGATCGTCCCAGCTCTTGATGGCGGCCGGATCGACCTTCGCCTTCGCCATCAGTTCCCTGTTGCAGAGGAACCCGACCTGCGACAGCGCCACGGGCAGGCCGTAGACGCGACCGTTGCTGGTGAACGCGGCAAGCGCCGCCGGCGTCAGGCTGTCGCTGTAGCCCTTCACGGAATCGGTAATGTCCTCGAGCACGCCGGCTTCGATCTGCGTCTTCAACACGCCGCCGGCCCAACTATAGATGATGTTGGGACGGTCCTTGGATTGCAGGATGGTCGGCAGCTTGGCCTTGTAGGCTTCGTTCTCGAGGAACTGCATCTCGACCTTGACGCCCGGATGCGACGCCTCATAGGCGCGCGCGACCTCCTCCCAGATCTTCACCTGGGCCGGGTTAACCTCGATGTGGAGCCATTTCACGGTTGTGTCGGCTGCGGCGACGCTGGCCCAAAGCAGGCATGCGGCACCGGCGAGTCCCAGCTTCCCGAGCAGCCTCATCACATTCCTCCCAATCGGCTTCTATTCTTTGGGCGCGATCCTGCCTTCGATTTTTGAGGTACGCAACTGAATTTCTGATCTATGCACCTCACCAGGGGAATAGCTAAGCTCGGCGCGAGCGCTGGACGTCGCACCGCACGGCCCGCGACGCAACTCAAGAGGTTCCATCCATGGCTGCCGTTTATTCCGACCTCGCCGGCAAGGTCATTCTCGTCACCGGAGGCGCATCGGGCATTGGCGCCGCCATCGTGCGGCACTTTGCGCAGCAGAAATCCAAGGTCGTGTTCTTCGACGTCAAGGTCGACGAAGGCCAGCGCCTGGCACGTGAGCTCTCGGATCAGGGTCTCAGTGCGCATTTCCAGCGTGTCGACTTGACCGATGTCGCGGCGTTACGCGCCGGCGTCGCGGAGGCGCGCAACGCATACGGCGCGACCAATATCCTCGTCAACAATGCCGCGCACGACGAACGGCATAACACCGAGGAGGTGACGCCAGAATATTGGGACAACCGCATCGCCGTGAATCTGAAGCACCAGTTCTTTGCGGCGCAAGCCGTGTTGCCGGACATGAAGACGGGGAACGCCGGCGTCATTATCAACTTCGGCTCGGTGTCGTGGATCGCCGGACAAGGCGGCATGGCCGCCTACACGGCCAGCAAGTCAGGCGTCATTGGTCTCACACGCTCCTTGGCGCGCGACTACGGTCCCTACAACATCCGCGTCAATGCGATAGCGCCGGGCTGGATCATGACTGAGCGCCAGCTCGAGAAATGGATGACGCCGGAAGGCGAGGTCGAGCTGATGCAGCGGCAATGCCTCAAGCGCAGACTCGTACCCGATGCAAAGTTCACCGTCTTTCTCGCTTCCGACGAGGCCTCCGCCTGTACCGCTCAACATTATGTCGTAGATGGCGGCTGGGTGTGAGATGGCTTCAGTCTTGAGCGCGTAACGCGCGAAGCTGGAATCCGCGGACTGAGAGACATACCCTTTGCATTAATTTCTTGCTGGAATTTCTGAACTGGGTCAAAACTCGGGAGACCGTTCACATACTGCGCCGAGAGTCGCCGCGCGCGATCGATCTCCGGCGCGACGGCGCACATCTGCGCCACGCGCTGTCTTCGATACGCGCACGAATTCGTCGCAGAGCTGCGGTTGCACCGCAAAACCACTTGCGCCGCAACAATCAAAATGAGACTGCCCGTCAAACCACGCGAGGCTTACGACATCGGTGTCGCGCCCCGCATCGGCTAGCCTTGCGTGCAACAAAACAACCGGGTGTCCGCGCTCACCACGTCAAACATGCGGATGCCGACGGGATCACCAGGGAGGAGACCGATGTTGAAAGGCAGTGCGGGATTGATTCTATTGAGTGCCATGTTGTTGTCTGGCACGGCGATGGCCCAGGAGAAGATCAAGGTTGGCGTCACCGCGACGCTCGAAGGCACCTACACCGTGCTCGGTGAGGATGGCATCCGCGGCTTTCAGACGGCGCTCAACGTGCTCGGCAAGAAGGTCGGCGACAAGGAGCTCGAATTCGTCATCGCCTCGACCGATGCGACACCGGACTCTGCCGTGCGCGCCGTGCGCAAGCTGATCGAGCAGGACAAGGTCCAGATCCTGCTGTCGCCGCTGTCTGGCGACGAAGGCATCGCGGTCAAGAATTTCGCAAAGACCCATCCGGAGCTGACTTTCATCAACGCCGCCTCCGGTGCCCAGGAAACGACCTATGTCGATCCGGCGCCGAATTTCTTCCGCTACAACATGGACGGCGCGCAGTGGCAGGTGGGCCTCGGCAAATACGCCTATGACGAGAAGAAGTATAGGAAGATCGCGACCGTCGGCGAGGACTATTCCTTCATCTACACCCAGGTGTTCGGCCTCGTGCTCGAATTCTGCGGCGCCGGCGGACAAGTCACCAACAGGCAATGGGTGCCGCTCGGCACCAAGGACTTCGCCTCGGTCATCGCCGCGCTGCCGGATGACGTCGACGCCATCTATCTCGGTCTCGGCGGCGCCGACGCCGTCAACTTCCTCAACCAGTACCAGCAGGCCGGCGGCAAGGCACATCTGATGGGCGGCTCGATCATGATCGACCAGACCATCCTGTCGTCCAAGGGCAACGCCAAGAACGCGCTGGTCGGCACGCTCGCCGCGAGCGGCCAGGCCGACACCTGGGAGGATCCGGGTTGGCAGAAGTTCGTCAAGGACTACCAGGACGCCTTCCCGGCCAACAAGCGCTTCCCCAGTCCGTCGCTGCTTGCCACCAACTATTACGGCTCGACCATGGCGCTGATCCTGGCGCTGCGCCAGGTCAACGGGGATCTCTCCAATAACCAGGCCAAGTACAAGGAAGCCCTCGCCAAGATCGAGCTCGACGCGCCCAACGGCAAGATCAAGCTCGACTCCAACCGCCAGGCGATCGGCACCAACTTCGTCACCGAAGTTGTCGACGACGGAAAGGGCGCGCTGTTCTCCAAGGTCGTGAAGGTGATCCCGAACGTCAATCAGACCTTGGGCTACGATCCCGCAGTGTTCGCCAAGATCGGTTTGCCAAGTCGTACGGTACCGGAATGTAAGAAGTACTGACATAGTCTCGTTCGCGAGCGACGACGGAGCGGGGAGAGATTTGCAAGGCGCCGACATCATGCGCCCTTGCATTCTCTCCCCGGTTGTTGAACGCTACCGGGAAAAGACAAAAGCTTCTGGGAGAGAAGGCATGAGCCGGGCGCTCGCCGTCTTCCACGGCCGCTTTGGCCGGGCGACGGTCTATCAATTAAACCGCCCTTTCAACATCCACGCACATCGCGAAGGTCATTTGATCTTCCATGTCGGGGGGCGTCCCGCATGCATCGATGTCAGCGATGGACGTTACGAGCTCACCGAAGGGTCCGTCGTCGCGGTCAACCCATGGGAGCCGCACAATTTCCTGCCGTCCGATCTCGATCTCGGCGCCGTTTTCTTCGTGCTTTATGTCAATGCGGAGTGGTTCGCGCCCGATGCGCCCGGCGCCGACCGCCTTCGCTTCGGCCGCACCCAATTCACGCGATCGGTGGCACTGGACAAGCATATCAAGCACGCAGCCGCCCTCGTGTGCGGCGCCCCTTCGCTCAATAGCCTGGATGGCGAGCTGAGACGGCTGATCGACATCTGCTATGACGAGAGCTGGCAGCAGGCCGAGACCGCGCGCGATCCGCGCGCAAACGGTTCCGTCACCGATTTTCGCGTGCGCAAGTGTATCAAGATGATGTCGGAGAGTCCCGGTGCCGAGATCGAGCTCGACACCATCGCGCGTGAATCCGGCCTCTCGCGGCCGCACTTCTACCGGCTGTTCCGCACCCAGACCGGCGTCACCCCTCACCTCTATCTCAATACGCTGATGATGGAGCAGGCGCTGGAAGCGCTGGTGGCGAGCGAGGCGCCGATCGCCGATATCGGCTTCGATCTCGGCTTCTCATCGCAGAGCGGGTTCACCCGCTTTTTCGCAGCCAATGTCGGGATGGCACCAACCGATTATCGTCGCGCGGCCAAGGTTTTGCGCGCCTGACATACGCGCGAAAAGATACTCACGATCAAACGCTTTCCTTCCGGCCCATCTAGGATGTGCGGAACGCGATCCCGCAAAGAGGATCGCGATTGATAGGGAGCGCACGTTCATGGCAGGGCTTGCGGCCGGCAACGGTCTGCGTGCCACCTCGCCCCGATCGGGGCAAGAGGGTTGGGCTGGCGCGAAGACGGATCGGCGATCATGACCCGCTTTGTCGAGCGCCATCCAGCCTGGGCGCTGATCATCATCATCGCGGTCGCCGTCGCTCTTTGGCTGATCTTCGCGGTATGGCCGCAGGGCCTTGAAGAGGCAATCGGCCGCAAGCGGGTCTTCCTCAACGCGCTGTTCAACGGCATCACACTTGGCGGCCTCTATTTCCTCGTCGCCAGCGGCTTTACGCTGATCTTCGGGCTGATGCGCAACGTCAACCTCGCGCACGGCTCGCTCTATCTGTTCGGCGGTTACGTCGGCTACGCCATCAGCGCCTCGACCGGCTCCTGGATTCTTTCGTTCATCATCGCCTTCATCCTGACTGCGCTGGTCGGCGTCCTGCTCCAGGTTCTCGTCTTCCGCCGCATGGAGGGCCAGGACCTGCGCCAAACCATGGTCACCATCGGGCTCTCGATCGTGTTCGCCGATCTGATGCTATGGGCCTGCGGTGGTGACTTCTACCAGATCCAGACCCCGAATTGGCTGATCGGTCCGATCGAGCTGCCGCTGATCACCGCCGTGAAATCCTCGGGCGAGCCGGTGTATCTGCGCTATCCGCTGGTGCGGCTCGTGATCTTCCTGGCCTCCGTCGTCATCGGCGTCGCGATGTGGCTCGCGCTCAACCGCACCCGGATCGGCATGATCATCCGCGCCGGCGTCGACGATCGCGACATTCTCGCCGCGACGGGGGTGCGCATCCAGATCGTCTTCGTGCTCGTCTTCGCACTCGGCGCCGGGCTCGCCGGCATCGCCGGCGTGGTCGGCGGGACGTTCCAGTCCCTCTCACCCGGCGAAGACATCCGTTTCCTGCTCGCCTCGCTCGTGGTCGTGATCGTAGGCGGCATGGGCTCCATTCCCGGCGCCGCGCTCGGCGCGCTGATCATCGGCCTCGCCGAGCAGCTCGGCTCGGTTTACATCCCGACCTACGCCATCGTCGTGACCTTCCTGATCATGGTGCTGGTGCTGGCGCTTCGGCCGCAGGGCCTGCTCGCGAGGCGCTGACATGTCCGTTGCCCACGACGCCCGCGTCCAAGCCCACGTCCAGGTCCACAAGCCAGCCTCGACGGCTCAAGCTCCGGCCGCTCGCCGATGGCCGGACATCAACGATCCCGCAGCCTGGATCGTGGCGATCATCCTGCTGGTCATGCCGCTGATCGCCAACGGCTTCTTCCTGATCGAGATCTTTGCGACGACGCTGGTCCTCGGCACCATCGCGCTCAGCCTGATGTTTCTCGCCGGCTATGGCGGCATGGTCAGCCTGATGCAGCTCACCATCGCGGGCCTTGCAGCCTACATGGTCGCGGTGTTCGGGGTCAGCGGCAACCCCAATATCAGCCTGGGTTGGCCGTGGTGGCTTGCCGTCCCGATGGCGCTCGCGCTCGCGACCCTGTTCGGAACGCTCGGCGGCGCGCTCGCGGTGCGCACCGAGGGCATCTACACCATCATGATCACGCTCGCGATCGGCGCGGCCTTCTATTACTTCACCAACCAGAACTGGGCCATCTTCAACGGTCACACCGGGATCAATACCGTCGCGACGCCACACTTCTGGGGTGTCAATTGGCGCGATGATATTCCCTTCTATTACATCGTGCTCGCCGTCGCCGCGCTCTGCTATTTCGCGGTCGACTATATCTCCCGTGCCCCGTTCGGGCTGGCGCTCCAGGGTGTGCGCGACAATCCGCGCCGCATGGCCGCGCTCGGCTTCAACGTCAATGCGCACCGCGTCGCGGCCTATGCGGTCGCCTCCTTCATCGCGGGGCTCGCCGGCGTGCTCCAGGTCTGGAACTACCGCCAGATCTCCCCCGGCTCGGTCAGTGTCGGCGCCTGCATCGACGTCCTGATCATCGCCGTCGTCGGCGGCATCACGCGGCCGATCGGCCCCTATATCGGCGCGCTGGTCTTCGTCCTCCTGCGCACTTTCGCGCTCGATTTCCTGGTCAAGATCGGTCTCGACGGTAATCGCTTTCGCTTGCTGATCGGGCTTGGCTTTCTCGCCATCGTGTTCTGGTCGTCGGACGGAGTCATCGGGCTGTGGCAACGCTGGCGCCAAAGTCGGCGTCGACAAGCCGACCGCCCGGGCGGAGGGCGCGGCCATGGATAGCGTCGCGCAACGCCTCTCCGTGGTCGGTGCCGGCGCCGCGCTGGAACTCCGCGGCGTCACACGGCTGTTCGGCGCGCTCGCGGCGCTGACCGACGTTACCATCACCGTGCGCCCGGGCGAGCGCCGCGCCGTGCTCGGTTCCAACGGCGCCGGCAAGACCACACTGTTCAACTGCATCACCGGCGACTTCCCGCCCTCCTCCGGCACGATCCGCTTCTTCGGCGAGGACGTCACGCATTTTCCGCCCTATGAGCGCATCCGGCGCGGGCTGCGACGGACCTATCAAATCTCTGCGCTGTTTCCCGGCCTCACTGTGCAGGACAATGTCTATCTCGCCTGCTGTGGGGTCTCGCGCGGACGATTCTCTTTCCTCCGTCCCGGGCAGAACGATGCCCTGATGCACGCCGCCGACAATCTGGTGCAGGCTGTGCATCTGGCAGCGGTGAAGGACCAGCGCGTCGCGGAGCTCGCCCACGGCCAGCAGCGCCAGCTCGAGATCGCGCTGGCCCTTGCCGGCGCGCCGCGCTTCGTGCTGTTCGACGAGCCGGCCGCCGGACTCTCGCCGACCGAACGGGCGGAGCTGGTCGAGATCCTGACCTCGCTCCCCGCGCATATCGGCTACATCATCATCGAGCACGACATGGACGTGGCGTTGCGCGTCGTCGAGAGCGTGACGATGATGCACAACGGCCGCATCTTCAAGGAGGGCGTGCCGGAAGAGATCCAGTCCGATCCCGAGGTGCAGGAGCTTTATCTCGGAGGCGGCCATGAATGAGGCCCGCCGCAGCAGCGCAGCCCTCGAGGTCCGCGGCCTCGATGTTTATTACGGCCATTCGCACGCACTGCAGGGCGTCGACCTCTCGCTCGATGCCGGTGTGTTCTCCGTCGTCGGCCGCAACGGCATGGGCAAGACCACGCTGTGCAAGGCCATCATGGGCTTGGTTCCGGTGAGCGGCGGCTCGATCCGCGTCCGTGGCGAGGACATCACACGACGGCCGCCAGCCCACATCGCGCGTCTTGGCGTCGGCTATGTGCCGCAGGGCCGCCGACTCTGGCGCTCGCTCAGCGTCGACGAACATCTGCGGCTCGCCGGTGGGATGCGGTCCGGATCCTGGACCGTCGAGCGGATCTACGACACCTTTCCACGACTTGCCGAACGCAAGGACCATGGTGGCGGCCAGCTCTCCGGCGGCGAGCAGCAGATGCTCGCGATTTCCCGCGCGCTGCTGACAAATCCGCAGCTCCTGATCATGGACGAGCCGACCGAGGGGCTTGCGCCCGTCATCGTCGCCCAGGTCGAGGAGATGCTGCTGCGGCTCGGCGACGATGACGACATGTCGGTGCTCGTGATCGAGCAGAACATCGGCGTGGCGACCGCGGTCTCGCGCAACGTCGCGATCATGGTCAACGGCCGCGTCAATCGCATCATCGACTCCGGCCGGCTCGCCGCCGACCGCGAGCTCCAGCAGCGCCTGCTCGGCGTTGGCTTGCATGCCGAACTTACGCCTGATCTCGACCTGCCGGCGGCAGGCGCCGAGACGAAGACGGTCCCACAGCCCGCCCGACCGACCGGCCCGATCCGGGTCTACATCTCCAACCCAACGCCACCGACACGCTGGTCCCAACCCGCCCCGATCGCACGGATCGAAGCAGCGGCACGCACGCTCTCGACGCAGGTTGCGCGCCTCGACGAGACGGCGCGACGCAAGCGCGAGCCGGCGACGTCGCAGTCCTCGGGGCCGCCAATCGTCCTGGTGGTCGGCACGCTCGACACCAAAGGCACCGAGCTGCGCTTCATCCGCGACATCATCGCCGCGAACGGGTTGCGCACCCGGCTGGTCGATGTCTCCACCAGCGGCAAGCAGGCAAGCTGCGACGTCTCCGCGCAGGAAATCGCGCTCAACCACGGCCGCGGTGGTTCGGCCGTGTTCGGGCCCGATCGAGGAGCCGCAGTCACCGCCATGGCGGATGCGTTCGCCAACTGGCTGCGGCGCCAGGGCAACATCGCCGGCGTGATTTCGGCCGGCGGCTCGGGCGCGACATCGCTGGTTGCGCCGGGCATGCGCACCCTGCCCGTCGGCGTGCCCAAACTGATCATCTCATCCGTCGCCTCCGGCGATGTCGGACCCTACGTCGGTCCGGCCGACATCACCATGATGCACTCGGTCACGGACGTTCAGGGGCTCAACTCGATCTCGCGCGCAGTGCTGTCGAACGGCGCCAACGCCATCGCCGGCATGGTCAGGGCGCAGCTCGATCAGCGCGAGGCCGGGGAGCGCGCTGCCAGCGCCAGCTCGCCGTCGGTCGGCATCACCATGTTCGGCGTCACGACGCCGGCCGTCCAGAAGATCGCAGCCGATTTGGGCGATGACTTTGAATGCCTCGTCTTCCACGCCACCGGCGTCGGTGGCCGCTCGATGGAAAAGCTCGTCGAGTCCGGCCAGCTCGCAGCCGTCATCGATCTGACCACAACCGAGATCTGCGACCTCCTGATGGGCGGTGTGTTTCCGGCCACGGACGATCGCTTCGGCGCGATCATCCGCACCCGCGCGCCCTATATCGGCTCGGTTGGCGCGCTCGACATGGTCAATTTTGGCGCGCCCGAAACCATCCCCGAACGCTACCGCACGCGAAAATTTCACGTCCACAATCCGCAGGTGACGCTGATGCGCACCACGGCAGAGGAAAACGAGCGGATGGGCCGCTGGATCGGCGAGCGGCTCAACCAGATGGACGGGCCGGTGCGCTTCTTCCTGCCCGAAGGCGGCGTCTCCGCACTCGACGCCCGCGGCCAGCCGTTCTGGGACCCGGAGGCCGACACCGCCCTGTTCCGCGCGCTGGAGCGTACGGTGCGGCAGACCGGCAACCGTCAGCTCATCCGCGTCAAGCAAAACATCAACGATCCCGAGTTCGCCTCGACCATCGTGAGCGCGTTCCGAACGCTGTTCGGTCGTGCCGGGGCGCGCCGGAGGCTAGTGAGGTGACCGATGGCCCGGTTTGAACGCGCGGTACTCCTGAGGCGATTTCGCGAGATGGCGAAGCGCGGCGAGCCCATCGTCGGCGGCGGCGCCGGCACCGGGCTGTCGGCCAAATGCGAAGAGGCCGGCGGCGTCGATCTCATCGTCGTCTACAATTCCGGCCGCTATCGCATGGCGGGCCGCGGCTCGCTCGCCGGACTGATGGCCTATGGCGACGCCAACGCCATCGTACTGGAGATGGCTGGCGAGGTGCTGCCAGTGGTCAGCAAGACGCCGGTGCTCGCGGGCGTCAACGGCACCGACCCGTTCCGGGACATGGACGTGTTCCTCGACCAACTGAAGGCGCTCGGTTTTGCCGGCGTGCAGAATTTTCCGACCGTCGGTCTGATCGACGGCATTTTCCGCGCCAATCTCGAAGAGACCGGCATGTCCTATGCGCTGGAGATCGACATGATCGCCAAGGCGCGCGAGAAAGACTTGCTGACGACACCCTACGTGTTCAGCGAGAAGGAAGCCGCCGCGATGGCGATCGCCGGCGCCGACATCATCGTCTGCCATCTCGGGCTCACCACCGGCGGCTCGATCGGCGCGCAGACCGCACTGAGGTTGCAGGACTGCCCGGCGCGGGTCGACACCTGGGCGTCAGCCGCGCTGAGCGTCAATCCGGACATTCTGGTGCTTGCTCACGGCGGTCCGATTGCTGAACCCGCGGATGCCGATTTCATCATGAAGAACACCCGTCATTGCCACGGCTTCTACGGCGCCTCCTCGATGGAGCGGCTGCCGGTGGAACGTGCGCTGACGGATCAGGTCCGAAAATTCAAGGCGATCGGCGCGCGATAACGCCGGAACGATTGAGGGAGGGAAACATGTCAGGGATCCTGGTCGGCGAGCTCATCCTCTGGCTGATCGTCGCGATCGTCTTGATCGTGGTCGGCGTCTACATCGTGAACTGGCTCTATCACCGCTCCTCCAAAGAGACGTCGTTCGTCCGGACCGGCTTCCTCGGCGAACGCGTGGTGATCAACGGCGGCGCCTTCGTCCTGCCGTTCGTCCACGATTACACGCCGGTCAACATGAACGTGCTGCCGATGGGCGTCGTGCGCTCCAGGCAGGACGCGGTGATCACCCGCGATCGGATGCGCGTCGACATCGAGGCCGATTTCTATGTCCGCGTCCAAGCCACCCGCGAAGCGGTTTCCATCGCAGCCGCCACACTCGGCCGCCGCACCATGGAGCCGGAGCAGCTTCATGCGCTTCTCGCCGGCAAATTCATCTCCGCGATCCGTTCGGTCGCCTCCGAAATGACGCTGGAGCAGATGCATGAGCAACGGGGCGAGTATGTCGCCCGCCTCAAGGCGAACGCGGCGGAGGCTCTCGCCCAGAACGGACTTGAGCTGGAATCGGTCGCGATCACCGATCTCGATCAGACCGACCTTGAATTCTTCAATCCCTCGAACCGCTTCGATGCCGAAGGTCTGACCCGCCTGATGGAGGACATCGAGGCCAAGCGCAAGCTGCGCAACGACATCGAACAGGACTCGATGATCCGGATCCGCACCCGCAATCTGGAAGCCGAGCGGCAGGCGCTCGACATCGAGCGCGAGAGCGAAACCGCGAGATTGGAGCAGGAACGCGACATCGAAATGCGCCGCGCGCTGCAACGGACCGAAGTCGCCCGCGAACGCGCGCTCCGCGAGACCGAGGCCGAGCAGGCCCAGATCTCGGCGCGCGAAGCCATCGAGCGCTCGCGGATAGCCAATGAGCAGGCGATTGCGGAGGCTCGCATCGCCTCCGAGCGCGAGACCCGCCAGAAGGAGATCGAGCGCACCCGCACCATCGAAGAGAAGGAGCTGCTGGCGCGCGAGGAGATCGAGAAGACCCGGATTGCCAACCAGCGCTCGATCGACACGACGCGAATTGCATCGGAACGCGAAGTCCGCCAGCACGAGATCGAGCGGATGCGCACCGTGGAGGAAGCCGAGATCGCCGCCCGCGAGGCGGTCGAGAAGGCCCGGATCCAGCAGGACCGCGTCGTTACCGACGCCCGCATTGCCAATGAGGAAGAGACGCGGCGCCGTGAGATCGAACGCACCCGCGCTGTTGATGAGGCCGAGATCGCCGCCCGCGAGGCCACCGAAAAGGCCCGCATCGCCCAGACCATGATCGTCAATTTGGAGCGCATCTCCTCCGACGAGCGTACCCGCGCCCTGGAGATCCAGCAGGTCCGCACCATCCAGGAGGCCGAGATCGAGGCGCAACGCTCCGTCGAGGCGGCCCGCATCGCCCGTGAGCGGACACTCGCGGCCGAGCGCATCGCCGCCGAGCAGAACACCCGGCAGCTGGAGATCGAGCGCAACCAGACGCTGGACGTCGCCGGCATCGCGGCGCGTGAGACCACCGAGGCTTCACGCATTGCCCAGGAAGAGCGCGTCCGCTCACTGGAGATCGCCCGCAACCGCGCCGTCGAGGAAGCGGACATCGCCTCCCGCGAGGCGATCGAGGCTGCCCGCATCGCGCAGGAGAAGACCGTTGCGGCCGAACGGATCCAGGCCGAGCGCGACACGCGTTCGCTCGAAATCGAGCGCACCGGCGTGCTGGAGGCAGCCGAGCTGAAGCGGCGCGACGCCATCGAGCGCCAGCGTATCACCGTCGATCTCGCCCTCGAAGCGGAACGGATCACGTCGTCCAAGAAGCGCGAGGTTCTCAACATCGACCACAAGAAGGCGATCGAGATCGCGGACGAGGAGCGCGTCATCGCGCTCGCGGCCAAGCGTTCCGAGCGCATCGATGCCGACCGCCAGGTCAAGCAGGCCGAGATCGTCGCCCGCAAGGAGGTGGAGACCACGGATGTCTCCCGTGAACAGGCGCTTGAAACCGCCCGAATCGAGCGCCGCCGCGCCATCGAGCAACTCGAAGTCGCCCGCGTGCAATCGCTCCAGGAGGCCGAGATCGCCTCCCGCGAGGAGGTCGAGCGCGCCCGCATCTCCTCGGACCGCGGCCTCGACGAGGCCCGCATCGGCCGCGAGCGCGAGCTGCGCAAGCTCGAGGTCAACCGCGAGAAGGAGGTCGAGACCGTCCTGATGGAGAAGGCGATCGCGATCCACACCAAATCGCTGGAGGAATCGGCGGCCAAGGCCACCGCGGAGGAAGCGCGGATGCGGGCTACGGAGGCGACCGAGCGCGTCATTACCGCGCGCGAGAGCGAGATCGCCAAGCGGCGCAGGACCGTCGAGGTGATGCTGGCCGAGAAGCAGGCCGAGGAAACGCGCATCGCCGCTGAAGCCGAGCGCGTCCGCGCCGCCGTCGAGGCCGAAGCGCAACGCATGCTGAACGAAGCCGAGAACGTGCTCACCGATCAGGCGCGTTACTCGCTGTTCCGCCGAAAGCTGCTCGACCGCATCGAGGGCATCGTACGCGAGAGCGTCAAGCCGATGGAGAAGATCGAAGGCATCCGCATCCTCCAGGTCGATGGCCTCAACGGCAACGGCCATGGCGGCAATGGCGGCCGCAGCGCCACCGACGAGGTGATCGACTCGGCGCTGCGCTACCGCGTGCAGGCACCGTTGATCGATTCGCTCCTGGCGGACATCGGCGTCGAAGGCGGCAGTCTTGCAAAAATGCCAGGCCTGATCCGCGAAGCCCGCGACATGCAGGGCATCAAGGAGTCCGCGCGCAAGAGCGGCGGCGGCGACAAGGCGGCCGTCGCCCCCCCTGCGAGTGAGGGCGGCGGCGAATTGCCAGCCGAGCGCGGTCCGCGGAAAAAGAGCTGAGGTCGCACCATGCCACGCGTCTACGTCTCCACCGTCGTCAATGCGCGCAACGACCGCGTCTGGGCCCGGGTGCGCGACTTCAACGGCCTGCCGAACTGGCACCCGGCGATCGCGGAAAGCCGTATCGAAGGCGGCGAGCCCTCCGACAAGATCGGCTGCGTCAGGGATTTTCGCCTGCGCAATGGCGACCGCATCCGCGAGAAGCTCCTGGGCCTGTCCGATTACGACATGTTCTGCACCTACTCGATTCTCGAATCTCCGATGGGCGTCGACAACTACGTTGCGACCTTGCGGCTCACGCCGGTCACCGACGGCGACCAGACCTTTATGGAATGGACCGCCGAATTCGACTGCGCGCCGGAGCGGGAAACCGAGCTGGTCGGCAACATTGGCGGCGGCGTGTTCCAGGGAGGCTTCGACGCCCTCAAGCGTGTGTTCGGAGGCTGAGTGGTGCCGCACATCGTCAAGAGCACCATCCTGGATGCGCCGAGCGACGCGGCGTGGTCGGTGTTGCGCGATTTCAACGGGCACGACCGCTGGCACCCGGCGGTCGCGACGTCCTCCATCGAACGTGCGCAGTCTTCCGACAAGATCGGCTGTGTCCGGCGCTTCAAGCTGAAGGACGGCTCGGAGCTGCGCGAGCAGCTGCTGGCCCTGTCCGATCTCGAACAGACCTTCAGCTACTGCCTGCTCGACACCCCGATCCCGATGTTCAACTACGTCGCCCATGTTCGCCTGCTGCCGGTGACCGACGGCGACCGCACCTTCTGGCACTGGGAATCGCGCTTCACGACCAAGCCGGAAGACACGGACCGCATCACCCACATGGTTGCGGAAGACATCTACCAGGCGGGATTCGAGGCGATCCGCCGCCATCTGAAGGAGGCCGCCTAGCATGGCCGTGATCGTGAAAACATTCGCCAACGCCAGCGAGGCGGCCGCCGCGCTGTCCTCGGAGCGCAGCGCACGCTATCTCGGCGGCGGCACGCTGGTGATGCGGGCGCTGAACGAGGGCGACGTCTCGGTCTCGACCGTCGTCCGCGCCAGTGACCAGGCGCTGACCCGGATCGATGCATCGGGCCCTCGGGTCACGTTGGGGGCCGGCGTCACCTTCGGACGGATCCTCACTGAGCGCGATCTCGCCTTCCTGCACGCCCCTGCCCGCTCGATCGGCGGCCCCGCCGTCCGCAACATGGGCACGGTCGGTGGCAACCTGTTCGCGCCCATCCCTTACGGCGATTTCACCGTGGCACTGCTGGCGCTCGACGCGACCGTCACCGTGCAAGGCGGCTTCGGGTCGCGCGACATTCCGATCGAGGAATTTCTTCAGGCGCGCGACCGGCAGTCCGGCACTCTGGTCCTGTCGGTGTCCTGTACCCGGCCGGCGAGCACCGAGGCATTCCGCTATCGCAAGATCGCCCGGATCAAGCCGAAGGGCGGCTCCGTGATCACGATCGCCGCGCACCTGCCGATCTCGGGCGGTCGCATCGCCGGGGCGCGCATCGCGCTGGGCTCGATGGCGCCGACGCAGATCCGCGCTCGCGCCGCCGAGCGCGCGCTGGAAGGCCGTTCGCTGGATGGCGCGACGATCGCGGCCGCGGCTTCGGCCGCCGGCGAAGGAACATCCCCGGCGGACAACGCGCTCGGCAGCGCCTGGTATCGCCGCGAGATCGTCGGGGTGCACCTGCGTCGCCTGTTGTCCGGCCAGGAGTGACCGCGATGTCCAAAATCCCCCTGCAATTTCGTCACAACGGCCGCGACGTCGCGATCTTTGTGGAAGGCGGCACCAATCTCCTCGTTGCACTCCGCGAACTGATCGGCGACATGACGCCCAAGTTCGGCTGCGGCCAGGGCGGCTGCGGCGCCTGCAGCGTGTTGATCGACGGCGAACTCCACTTGTCCTGCCTGACGTTGGCGGAGACGGTCGCGGGCCGTTCCATAGAAACTCTCGACGGTATGAAGCAGGGTCCCAACCTGCATCCGCTTCAGCGCGCGTTCGCCGACCACTTCGCGGCCCAATGCGGCTATTGCACCCCGGGCATGCTGATGGCGGCGAAGGCCCTGCTCGACCGCACCCCCGCTCCGAGCCGCGCCGAGATCGTCGAGGCGATCTCCGGCAACATCTGCCGCTGCACGGGCTATGAGCCGATCATCAATGCGATCCTCGCCGCCGCGGGCGGCCGGGCCAGCGCCTGAAGGACCCGACCATGCTGGAACTGCGCAAGGACATTTTTGCCGACGAGCGCGACGATAACCTCAAGGAGATCGGCAAGGGCACGCAGCGTCAGGACATGCTCGGCCACGTGACGGGCACGTCGAGCTATTTCAATGACCATCAGCTTCAGGGCATGCTGCACCTGAAGGTGGTGCGCTCGACCCAGGCGCACGCCAGAATTCGCCGCATCGACACCACCGAGGCCGAGCGATCGGCTGGCGTGCGCCGGATCATCCGCGGCGCCGACGTGCCGCGCAACCTCAACACGCTTTTGAGCCTGATCAATTTCGGCAACGACGACGAGCCGTCGCTTGCGGTCGACAAGGTCCGCTACAAGGGCGAGCCGATCGTCGCCATCGTTGCCGATAGCGAGCGCGAAGCATTCGAGGCGATTGCAAAGATCAAGGTCGATTATGAACCGCTGCCAGCCGTGTTCGACGTCGAAGATGCGCTGAAGCCCGGCGCGCCCGTGGTCAACGAGACCTATCCCAAGAACACATTCACCTATCACGAGACTTATGACCACCAGAAGCTCCGCTTCGGCGACGCCGATGCGGCGCTGGCGAGCGCCGATCATGTGCTGGAGCAGCGCTACCAGATGTCGCCGATCGAGCACGCGCCGACCGAGACCAATGGTGCGATCGCCGCGCCCGATACCAACGGCCGCTATCTGGTCTACACCTCGACCCAAGCGCTGTTCTTTTCGGTCGACACCTGCGCCAAGATCCTGGACGTCCCGTCCAACACCTTCCACTTCATCGGCGGCACCGTCGGTGGCGGGTTTGGCGGCAAGGTCGATACGCTGACCGAGCCGCTCGCGATCCTCGGCGCGATGCTGACCGGGCGACCCGTGCGCTACGTGTTCGGCCGCGAGGAGGAGATGCAATACGGTCCGCCGCGCGGCGCCGAGCGCATCTACATCAAGGACGGGGTGATGCGCGACGGCCGCATCGTCGCGCGCAAGATCACTGCCTATTTCGACAGCGGCGCCTACACGCGGCTGTCCAGCTACGCCGCCGTGAAATGCGCCGCGCACCTGCCGGGCCCCTACACCATCCCGAACGTCTATGGCGACGTCTATTGCGTGTTCACCAACCGTACGCCGGCCACCGCCATGCGCGGCTTCGGCGTCACCGCGATGGACTTTGCGATCGAGTGCCAGATGGACAAGCTGGCGAACCTCGTCGGCATGGACCCGATGGAATTTCGCATCCTCAACGCCTATCGCGACGGCGACATGAAGGCGCACCGGCGCGAGGCCAAGAACACGGCACTGATCGAATGCGTCCAGGTCGCGGCCGAAAAGGCCAAATGGCCGATTCGCGACGAATTCAGGCGGGCATCCTCACGCAAGGACGGCGGCGGCAGCCGCGCAGCCATTCCACCGACCCCGACCGCTTCGCGCGCGGCGCCGACGGCGGCGGCGCAGCAGCGCACGAGCTACGACCGGCTCCCGCCCACAATCACCCGCGAACCGCCGCGCGAGCCGCCACCCCCGGCTCCCCCGCCGCCCTCGCCGCGGCCGGCCGCGCCCTCGCATGGCGCGACGCGTTTTTCCTCCGTCTTTGGCACCAGGAGGCGCTAGATGACCCGGCATCGCGGACGCGGCATGGCGTCGATCAACTATCCCATCGGCATGAACCTCGGCGGCGATCCGAGCCAGGCGCTGGTGCATTCAAATCCGAGCGGCAAGTTCACCGTGGCGCTGTCGTCGATCGACCTCGGCCAGGGCATGAAGTCGGTGACGCGGCAGATCTGCGCGGAGACGCTGGGCGTCCCCGTCGAGGACGTCTATGTCGACACGGCGGACTCCGACACCGGGCCGCATTGCATGGGCTCATTCGCCTCGCGCGGCACCCATCGCGTCGGCAATGCCGTAATGGCGGCAGCACGCGAGGCGCGTGGCGTGATGATGGAGGCTGCGGCCGAAGAGTTGGAAGTCAACGCCGCCGATCTCGAGACCGACGGACGTGGCAACATCCACGTCAAGGGCGCTCCGCACCGTTCGATCTCGACCAAGGACGTTGCTATCGCGGCGCAGTTCAAGCAAGGCAAGACCATCTCGGGCCGCGGCATTTTCCTGGTGCCTCTGTCCGACGTCGATCCGGAGACCGGCGAGATGTCGCCGGCGACCTGCTACGCCCATGCCTGCCTCGTCGCCGAGGTCGAGGTCGACGACGAGACCGGTGAAGTCGCGATGGTGCGAATGGACTCGGCCTATGAGCTTGGTCGCGCGCTGAACCCGCGGCTGGTCGAGCAGCAGCTCGTCGGCGGCGCCTGGATGGGCATCAGCCACACGCTCTATGAGACAACCGAGCCCTATTATCCCGAACCCGTTCACGGCCCGCGCGACTTCGTCGAATATCTGATGCCCGGCCCCGGCGACATCTGCCCGCACGATATCGCCGTGCTCGAGCGCCCCGCTCCCGACGGACCGTTCGGCGCCAAGGGGCCCGGCGAGATGTGCGCCAACCCCGTACTGCCGGCCGTTGCCAACGCAATCTTCAACGCCGTCGGGGTGCGCATCGACGATCTCCCGATCACCCCGGAAAAAGTCCTGCGCGCGATCAAATCCCAAGGCGGTGCGCGGCCGCAGGCGCGGCGCTGAGGTCTGATCCATGGCCGTCCGCAGCAACATCGTCGGCATCGACAGCCCGGAGGCGCTGGAGAAGGCGCTACGCGCGGCCTATTATCTCGCCGACGAAGGTCTCGCGACCGCCGCCTATCTCGGTCTCGCGCTCGGCAAACCGTTGCTGCTCGAAGGCGCGCCGGGCGTTGGCAAGACCGAGGCCGCGAAGGCGATCGCCGCCGTGCTCGGCCGCCGGTTGATCCGGCTGCAATGCTACGAGGGCATCGATGCCTCCGCCGCGCTCTACGAATGGAACTATCCGCGTCAGATGCTCGCGATCCGCCAGGCCGGCGACGAGAGTATCGACATCTACGGCGAGAGCTTCCTGATCGAGCGGCCGATGCTGGCAGCGCTGCGCGCGCCCGACTCCACGGTACTGCTGATCGATGAAATCGACCGCGCCGACCAGGAGTTCGAGGCATTTTTGCTCGAGTTCCTGTCAGACTTCCAGATCTCGATTCCCGAGCGCGGCACCGTGCGCGCCGCGGAACGCCCGGTCGTGGTGTTGACGTCCAACCGCACCCGCGACCTGCATGAAGCCCTGCGGCGGCGCTGCGTCTATCACTGGATCGACTATCCGACCGCCGAGCGCGAGGCGCGCATCGTGATGATGCGAGCCTCCAGCGTCGCCGAGGCCACCGCGCGCGCGGTGGTGGCCGCGGTGGAAAAGCTGCGGCGCGAGCCGCTGAGCAAGGCGCCCGGCATCGCGGAAGCCGTCGACTGGGCCGAGGCGGCGACGCTGCTGCACAAGGGCGGCGCGCGCTGGCCCGACGCCTTCAAGCGCTCCATCGGCGTCGCACTGAAGGACGAGGAAGACCTGCACTTCATCTCGCCCCGGCTCGACGCGATGCTGGCGGAGGCGACTGCATGAGAAACGAGAACCAGCTGCCGCGGGCGGCCCGCATCTTCGTCTCGTTCGTTTCGCTGCTCCGCACGAACGGCTTCGCCGTAGCACCGGAACAGACCACCATTTTTCTCGCGGCCATCGAACTGCTCGGCCCACGCGGCCTCGGCGATGTCAGGCAGGCGGCGCTCGCCACCCTCGCCCCGCCTCCCGAGCGACGCGCCACCTTCGACCGCCTGTTCGATCTGCACTTCCGCGGCAGCGAAGCCATCGAGCATGCCGACGACGGCGAGGACGACGAGACCGTCCGCCTCCAGGAGGAAGGCCGCGGCGAGGAAGAACCGCTGTTCTCAGGTGAGGCCAACGAATCCGGCCTCAGCGCGACCCGCACCGAGGCCCTGGTCGAGCGCCGCTTCGCCCAGCTTTCAACGGCAGATGCGCTGCGGCGCCTGGCGCGCGAGGCCCCGAGGCGTCTGCCGCGGCGGCGCGGGCACCGGCGCATGCGCGCCCGCCGCGGGCCGTTTGCGGACCTGCGCCGTACCTTGCGCGATTCCGTCCGCAGCGACGGCGAGATCTTGCGGCTCGGTCACCTGAAACGCAGACAGCGCCCGCGGAAGATATTGCTCCTGATCGACGTCTCCGGCTCAATGAAGAGCCGCACCGAAGACAACATGAAGCTTGCGCATACGTTGGTGCAGGTCGCGCCGAATGTCGAGGTCTTTACCTTCGGCACGCGGCTCACGCGCGTGACCCGCGCGCTGCGGCTGAAGCGGCGCGAGCAGGCGCTGAACGCGGCCGCGCATCTGGTCAGCGACTGGGACGGCGGCACCCGAATCGGCGATGCGCTTCAGGCCTTTCTCGCTGTGCCTCGATTTGGCGGCTACGCGCGCGGCGCTGCCGTGATCATCGTGTCCGACGGCCTCGAGCGCGGCGAGCCTGACGCACTGCGCGACGCGGCGGCAAAACTGTCGCGGCGGGCCTGGCGGGTGAGCTGGTTGACGCCGCTTGCGGCCGGCCCCGGCTTTCGCCCGCAAACCGAGGCGCTGGTCGCGATCGAGCGCTATGTCGACGACCTCGTCGATGGTGGATCGAGCGCGGCGATCGTGGCCCATGTGCTGGCATTGGGTCGAAGGAGAGTTGCGTGACCGAGATTGTCGACGGGCATCATCACATCTGGCGACAGGCCGACCTGCCCTGGCTGACCGGCCCGATGCAGCCGCGCATCTTTGGACCTTACGAACCGATCAGGCGCGATTATCCGATTCAGGAATATATCGAGGATCTCAAGGATACCGGCGTCTCCCGCTCGGTCTACGTGCAGACCAACTGGGCCAACGACCGTTTCGTGGACGAAGCAGCCTGGGTGCAGCACACCGCCGACGAACACGGTTGGCCGCACGCCATCGTCGCCTACGCCAATTTCGCCGTCGACGACGTGCGCCCGCAGCTCGACCGGCTCAAGCGCTATCCGCTGGTTCGTGGCATGCGAATGCAGCTGCACTGGCACGAAAACCCGCTTTATCGCTTCGCTGCAAAACCGGATCTGTGTGTCGATCCCACGATCCGACGCAACGTCGCGCGTCTCGCCGAATACGGCTGGAGCTTTGACTTGCAGGTGTTCACGCCACAGATGCCGGACGCGGCAGAGCTTGCCAACGCCTGTCCCAAGGTGACCTTCATCCTCCAGCATGCCGGCATGCTGGAGGACGTGTCGCCGGCGGGACGCGCCGCATGGCGCTCCGGAATGGCGCGGCTCGCGGCATGTCCGAACGTCGTGTCGAAGCTCTCGGGGCTCGGCACCTTCATTCATCGCAACGATCCCGACCACGTCGCGGCGGTGCTCACCGACACCGTGGCGATCTTCGGCGCCGAGCGCTGCTTGTTCGGCTCCAATTTCCCCATCGAGAAATTGTGGACCAGCTATCGCGAGCTCGTCGATGCTTTTCGTGCGGCGGCTGCCCCGCTGACTACCAAGCAACAGGACGCGATCTTCAGGACTACGGCAGCGCGCGTCTATCGGCTTTGAGAGACAAGAAACAAGATACGGAGGGCAACGAATGGCGCTGGAGATCAAGATCCTGGACTATGGCGATATCGAGCTGGAATCGAGCTTTCTGGTTCTCGGCCGCGACTGCGGCCGAACCCGCCGCGTCCTCACCCTCGGCTTCCTGATCCTCGGCGGCAAATACCCGGTCGTGGTCGATACCGGCTACCGCTCCAACCAGATCATGGAGACGCTGGGCATGCGCGGCCTGCAATACCACGAGCACATGATCGAGAACCAGCTGGCGCGCCATGGCGTGCGCATGGGCGACGTGCGCTTCGTCTGCCACACCCATCTGCACATCGACCACGCCGGCAAGGACGATCTGTTCCCGATGAATACGACCGTCGTGCTCAATCGCAAGGAGCTCGAATATTCCGTCTCCGGCCTGATGCATCCCCAATACCCGGCGCCCGATATCAAGCACCTCATCGACCGCCTGCATACCAAGAGCGCGCTGCGCTTCCTCGACCTTGAGATCACCGGCCCGATCGAGCTGATGCCTGGCGTGTATTGCGACGCTGCCAACGCGCATACCGAGGGCTCGATGAACATCATCGTCGAGACCGCCGACGGCATCGCGACCATCTGCGGCGACGTGATCTACGATTTCAACGACCAGATCGTCACGCCCTTCAACGAGATCCACGATTGGGAGCCGCGCACGACCGGCAATCACGGCACCAGCAAGCGGGCCGAGAAGGCGTCGATCAAGAAGCTCCTGAGCAATTCGCGTTACCTGCTTCCGGTCCACGACAGGCCGGCCAAGATCGAGGGCGGGGTCGTGGTCGGACGCCTGCACGACCAGGTCCCCGGCCCGATCGTGCAATCGTTGCCCGCACGCAACTGGTTCCCGGCCTGAGGGCTTTTTGTCTGCGTGATCTTGATGGAAACCGCTCCAGAGTTTTCCGGATCATGCTTCTGAGGATCGACCGATGACCCACGTCACCCTGCGCTCCGAATTCGACGCTTTGATTGATCCCTATGCGCCGGTGGCGCAGGTCGGCACCGGCTTCGACTTCACGGAAGGACCGATCTGGCACCCGATCGATCAATATCTGCTGTTCTCGGACATGCCGGGCGACGTGCGACGGCGCTGGGACGCCCGGCGCGGCGTGGTCGAGGTCAGGCGCCCGTCGAACAAATGCAACGGCATGACTTACGACGCCGAGCTCAATCTGATCGTCTGCGAGCACGCGACCTCGTCGCTGATCCGCGAGCGGCCGGACGGCCGGCGCGAGGTGCTGGCCTCGCACTTCCAGGGTCAGGAGCTCAACAGCCCGAACGACGTCTGCGTGCACTCCTCGGGCGCGATCTATTTCTCGGACCCGTGGTACGGCCGCATGCCGGTCTATGGCGTCGAGCGGCCGCGGCAGCTCGGCTTCCAGGGTGTCTATCGCGTCGTCGCTGGCGGCGAGCCAACGCTCGTGGTCGATCGCAACCTGTTCGACCAGCCGAACGGGCTCTGCTTCTCGCCCGACGAGCGACTGCTTTATGTCAACGACACCGTGCAGGCGCTGATCCGCGTGTTCGACGTCAACAGCGATGGCTCGCTGTCGAACGCGCGCGTGTTCGCCAGCGGCATCCGTTCCGAGCTGGAGCCCGGCCTGCCCGACGGCATGAAGTGCGACCAGCACGGCAATGTCTGGGTCACCGCGCCCGGCGGCGTCTGGGTCTATTCGCCGCGCGGCGAGCTGCTAGGCAAGGTTCGCGTGCCCGAGCTGGTCGCCAACCTCGCCTGGGGCGGACCTGATTTTCGCACGCTGTACCTGACCTCGACGCATTCGGTCTATGCCATCCCGACCAAGGCTGGACCGCGCCACGAGCCCTATATGAGCGCCAGGCGTGGCGGTGGCGGCGCAGGCGCCGGGCCAGCAGCCGCGGCGCCCATCCTCGCCGATGGCGAGATGCAGCTCGATCCGCGGCGTTGCGCTATGATCATTCAGGATTTGCAGAACGACGTGATCATGGACGGCGGTGCGTTCGCCGACTCGGGCGCGCCGGGACACGCGAAACAACAGCATGTCGTCGAGAATGTGCGCCGGCTCGCGGAAGCTGCGCGCGCCCGCGGCGTCACCATCATCCACGTCTGGTTCGTGGTCGAGCCCGGCGCCCCCGGCGTGACGTTGAACGCGCCGCTGTTCGAGGGCCTCGTCGACAGCAAGGCGATGGTCCGCGGCAGCTGGGGCGCGGCACCGGCCTCGGGTCTCGAACCGCGGCCCGGCGATTTCGTCGTCGAGAAGATGCGGATGAGCGCCTGGGAGGGCACCCGGCTCGAGACGATCCTCAAGGCGACCGGGCGCGACATGATCATCAACACCGGCGCCTGGACCAACATGTCGGTCGAGCACACCGCGCGTACCGGTGCCGACAAGGGCTATTTCATGATCGTGCCGGAGGACTGCTGCTCGACCATGAATGCCGATTGGCAATCTGCCTCGATCAACTTTGCCATGCAGAACGTCGCCGTCGTGACGCGCGCGGACGCGGTCATCAGAGCGCTGGGATGAATGGTGGCAAAGCTGCTGCACCTGTCCTGCTCGCCGCGCGCCGACTCCGAGTCGAGCGCCGGCGCGCGGGTGTTTCTCGAGGGGTTTCGCCAGGCGCGGCCGGACTGGGATATCGACGCGGTGGACCTTTGGCGAGAGCGGATGCCGGAGTTCGCAGGCCCGATCGTCGAGGCCAAATATGCGCGCATGACTGCAACGCCCTTCAACGACGCGCAACGCGACAGCTTTGCCGAGGCCGAACGGATGGCGCTGCGCTTTTCGCTCGCCGATCGGGTGCTCATTTCCGCGCCGATGTGGAATTTCGGCATCCCCTACAAGCTGAAGCAGTGGTTCGACATCGTCATCCAGCCCGGCCTGACGTTCCGGTTCGACCCGGCGCAGGGGTACCTTCCGCTGCTGAAGGACCGGCCGACCGTCGTCATCCTCGCGTCCGGCAGCGATTTCGGCACCGGCATGAATCGCGGCCGCATCGACATGGCCACGCCCTATTTGCGCGAGGCGCTCCGCTTCATCGGCGTCAGCGACGTGCGCTTCGTGCCGGTCGGCCCGACCACCGGCCCGGCGGATCCGATCCTGGCCGCTCGCGAAACGGCATACCGACGGCTCAGGGACATCGCTGCACGTTTTTGACGATGCTCCTCGTCAAGCAACGGCGCGCGTGGTCGGACTTGCGACAGTGCCGTCAAGGAATCCGGTCAGCCGCTGCCGGATGATTTGCTCGGCTTCGCTCATGATGCGGTCGACCAGCTCCTTCACCGTCGGGATATCGTGGATCAGCCCGACCACCATGCCGCAGCTCCAGGCGCCGGCGTCCATCTCGCCGTCGACCATCACCCTGGGGTAGACACCCGCGACCTGCTCGTGGATATCCTCGATCTTGAGGCTGGCCCCCTTCTCGCGCTCGACTTCGAGCAACTGATCGACGCCCTTGTTCTTGAGCACGCGCTCGGTGTTGCGCAGCGCACGCATCACCAGCACCGTGTCGAGCTCGGTGGCTTTGACCAGAGCCCGCTTCACGTTCGCATGAACGGGGGCCTCCTTTGTCGCGATGAAGCGGGTGCCCATGTTCATGCCGGCGGCGCCCATCGACAGAGCGGCAACGAGGCTCCGCGCATCCGCCATGCCACCGGAGGCGACGAACGGAATCTTCAGTTCGTCCGCCGCGCGCGGCAGCAGGATCATGTTCGGAACGTCGTCCTCGCCGGGATGGCCGCCGCATTCGAAGCCGTCCACACTGACGGCATCGCAACCGATCTTTTCGGCTTTCAGCGAATGCCGCACCGAGGTGCATTTGTGGATCACCTTGATGCCGGCGGCCTTCAGCGCCGGCATGTACTGCTCGGGGCTGCGGCCGGCGGTCTCCACCGCCTTGACGCCGCCTTCCTTGATGGCGGCGATATACTCCGGATAGGGCGGCGCAGTGAAGCTCGGCAGGAACGTCAGGTTCACGCCGAACGGCTTGTCGGTCATGTCGCGGCATCGCGCGATTTCCTTGGCCAGCAACTCCGGCGTCCGCTGGGTGAGGCCGGTGATGATGCCGAGGCCGCCGGCGTTCGACACCGCGGCTGCCAGCTCGGCGAAGCCGACATAGTGCATGCCGCCCTGGATGATCGGATGCTGGATGCCGAACAGTTCAGTGATTGCTGTCTTCACGTGCGCTTCTCCGCTTTCCGATCAGTTGACGATTTCGAACAGGCCTGCCGCGCCCATGCCGCCGCCGATGCACATGGTTACCACGCCGTATTTCGCCTTGCGCCGCCGCCCCTCGATCAGGATATGCCCCGCAAGCCGGCTGCCCGTCATACCATAGGGATGGCCGATGGCGATCGAGCCACCATTCACGTTCAGCTTGTCCGGATCGATCCCGAGCTTGTCGCGGCAGTAGATCACCTGGACGGCATAGGCTTCGTTCAGCTCCCAGAGATCGATGTCATCGATCTTGAGGCCGTGCCGCTTGAGCAGGCGCGGGATCGCAGCGACCGGACCGATGCCCATTTCGTCCGGTTCGACTCCGGCCGCAACGAACCCACGGAAGATGCCGAGCGGCTTCAGGCCTTTCTTGGCGGCGATCTTGTCGCTCATGAGCACGCAGGCTGAGGCGCCGTCGGAGAGCTGGCTGGCATTGCCGGCCGTGATGGTCTTGCCTTCGAACACCGGCTTGATCTTCGCAAGCCCTTCCGCCGTGGTCTCGGGGCGCGGACCTTCATCCTTCGAAAGCGTCACCTCTTGATAGGTGACCTCCTTGGTGTCCTTGTTGACGACGGCCGTCCTGGTCGTGATTGGGACGATCTCGTCATTGAAGCGTCCGGCCTGCACCGCGGCACCGATACGGCGCTGGCATTCGAGGCTGTATTCGTCCTGCCGGTCGCGGCCGATCTTGTAACGCTCGGCCACGATCTCGGCGGTGTCGAGCATCGACATGTACATCTCCGGCTTCATCGCCGTCAGTTCGTCGTCGACCGCATGGAATCTGTTCATGTGCTCGTTCTGCACCAGGCTGATCGATTCGACGCCGCCGCCAATCGCGATCTCGACGCCGTCCAGCATGATCGAGCGTGCCGCCACCGCTATGGCCTGCAGGCCGGAGGCGCATTGCCGATCGATCGTGGTCCCGGCGACGGTGACCGGGAGGCCGGCACGAATCGCCCCCTTGCGTGCGACGTTCATCACCATCGTGCCCTGCTGCATCGCGCAGCCCATCACCACGTCCTCGACCTCGCCGGGGTCGATGCCCGCGCGCCTTACCGCTTCCGCCATCACATGGCCGGCGATGGTCGGCCCCTCGGTGTTGTTCAGCGCACCGCGATAGGCCTTGCCGACGCCGGTGCGGGCGGTGGAAACGATAACTGCCTCTGTCGTCATGCTTGCCTCTTTTGTTACGCAGCCGCGTCGAGCTGCACATAACGCAGCAAGTGGTGGGCGGGGTCGCCAAACTGGATGTTGATGGAGGAGATTCGCTTGAAGTAGTGACCGACGTTCAACTCGTCGGTCATGCCCATGCCGCCGTGGAGCTGCACCGCCTGCTCCGCGATGAACTTGCCGGCATAGCCGACCCTCGACTTGGCGCCGGAGGCGAGGCGCGAGATACCACTCTCGCCGGCACCGAGGCTGAGATTGAGATGCTGCATCAGGGAAAGCGCCTCCTGATGCGCGATGAACATGTCGACCATCCGGTGCTGCAACACCTGGAAGCTGCCGATGGTGACGCCGAACTGCTTTCGGGCCTTGGAGTATTCCAGCGTCGCGGAGTTCAATTCGGCCATCGCGCCGACCGCCTCGGCGCAGAGCGCGCCGATGGCCCTGTCGCGGCAGCCTTCCAGCAGGGCGACGCCTTCGCCCTCGCTGCCGAGCAACTCGCCGCGCACATCGCGGAAAGTGATCTCCGCGGCACGGCGGCCGTCGATGGTCTTAAAGCTCCGCAATTCGAGATTCGCCGCCCGGGCATCGACGACGAACAGGCTGACGCCGGCGCGATCGTCGCGCTTGCCCTTGGTGCGGGCGGAGACGATAAGATAGTCCGCCCAGGGCGCCGCGATGACGGCGGTCTTCTCACCAGTGAGTATGTAATCGCGGCCGCTACGCCGCGCCGTGGTCGCGACATTGGCGAGGTCGAAGCGCGAGGCTTTTTCGGTCCAGGCCAGCGCCCAGATCTTCTGTCCGGCAATGATATCGGGAATCAAGGTCTGCTTCTGCTCTTGGGAGCCGGCGTGCTCGATCAAGCCGCCGGCCAGCACGATCGTCTCGATGTACGGCTCCACGACAAGGTAGCGCCCGAACTCGTGGGCAACGATCATGGTGGAGAGCGGACCGCCACCGATGCCGCCGCTCTCCTCTGAAAACGGCGCGGCGAGCAGGCCGAGCTCCGCAAAGGTTCCCCATTGCCTGCGGCTCCAGCCGTCTTCGCTCGCGATGATCTTGCGGCGCGCTTCGAAACTGTACTGGTCACGCAACATGCGCTCCACGCTGGAGCGCAACAATTCCTGCTCTTCCGTGAACTGGATATCCATCCGATCCTCTTGTTGCGCTGTTGCTAGAGACCGAGCACCGCTTTGGCGATGATGTTGCGCTGGATCTCGTTCGATCCGCCGTAGATGCTGATCTTGCGCGTGTTCAGGTACTTTTCCGAAGCGGTGTGGCCATAATCAGGGCCCGGCATAAACTGATTAGAACTCAGCGGCTGCTCGCGAATCGCCAGTCCGTAATTGCCGACGGCACGATGCGTCAGCTCGGTAATCCACTGAAAGATCTCGGTGCCGCGGATCTTGAACAGCGACGCCGCAGGACCCGGATCAACGCCACGTGCCATCTGCGCAACAACCCGCAGCTCGGTGGCCTCGAGCGCAAGCACGTCGATCTCGATCCGCCCGATTTCCTTGCAAAGTTCGAGATGCGCCGGATCATCCGCGGGGATCTCCGCGTCCACGATCTTCTTCAGCCGGTTGAGATAACGCGTCGACCGGCCGATCCCGGCCAGGCTGGCCCGCTCGTTACCGAGCAGGAATTTGGCGTAGCTCCAGCCCTTGTTCTCCTCGCCGATCAGATTTTCGACGGGGACGCGTACGCCCTCAAGGAACACGTCGTTGACCTCGTGCGATCCGTCGATCGTGATGATCGGACGCACGGTGACACCGGGCGATTTCATGTCGATCAACAGGAACGAGATTCCGGCCTGAGGCTTTGCGCTCGGATCGGTGCGCACCAGGCAGAAGATCCAGTCGGCGTGCTGCGCCAAGGTTGTCCAGGTCTTGTGGCCGTTGACGATGTAATGGTCGCCATTGCGTACGGCCTTGGTACGGACGGTGGCGAGGTCCGAGCCCGAGCCCGGTTCGGAATAGCCCTGGCACCACCAATCTTCTCCCGACAGGATCCGCGGCAAGAACTTTTGCTTTTGCGCGTCATTGCCGAAGGTGTAGATGACTGGACCAACCATGGTCACGCCGAACGCCAACGGCGGCAGCGTCCCGGCGCGGCTGGTTTCCTGCTCGAAGATGAAACGCCGGGTGATCGACCAGCCGGGGCCACCATATTCCTTGGGCCAGAGCGGCGCGATCCAGCCCTTCTTGTAGAGGATGCGGTGCCAGAGCAGCGATTGCTCTTTGGTCAGGTCGGTCTCCGGATTGGGGACCCGCATTTCCTTCGGATAGTTTTCGGCAATGAACGCGCGCACCTCATCACGAAAGGCCGCGTCTTCGGGAGACAGTGCGAGTTCCATCTTGCGTGTCCTACCACTTCTCACCGAAGGGACGGATTTCCATCTCAGAGGTCCAAGCGCTTTTCGGCTGCTGATAAAGCTGCCAGTATGACGCCGCGACCGAGGACGGCGGCATTAGCAGATCCGGATCGTCGAGCGCATTGGGGCCCAGCGTTTTTAGGCGCAGCTGCCGAACCCATTCGGTGTCGACACCCGAGTCGATGACGAGATGAGCGACATGGATGTTTTTCGGTCCCAGTTCTCGCGCCATCGCCTGCGCCACAGCGCGAAGTCCGAATTTGGCGCTGGCAAAAGCGGCATAGCCGCTGCCACCGCGTAAGGAAGCTGTCGCACCTGTGAAGAAGATGTTGCCTTGGCCGCGCGGCAGCATCAGCCGGGCTGCCTCGCGCCCGGCGAGAAAGCCGGAGTAGCAGGCCATCTCCCAGACCTTGCGGAAAACGCGCTCGGTCGTATCGAGGATCGGGAAGTTGACGTTGGCGCCAATGTTGAAGATGCAGACATCCAACGGCGCGTGCTTGTCGGCATCATTCAGGAACGAGATGATCTCCTCCTCCTTGCGGGCGTCGAGCGAGCGTGCCTGTATCTCGCCGCCGGCGGCCTCGATCTCCTTCACCAGCGGCGCCAGCTTGTCACCGTTGCGGCGGCCGGCGAAGACGGTGAAGCCCTCGGAGGCAAATTTCTTCGCTATCTCGCCGCCGATGAAATCGCCCGCCCCGATCACGGCGACGGTTGCATTTCTTTTTTTCAAGGGTCTTCTCCCGGAAGAACATCGGCGCTTTTCCAACGTTGCGCCCTCGCTCGAAAACATGCGTTCTTTTTTAGAACTCGTCAATCGCTATTTTCTGTCCATGGCTGGATCGGGAAATGACAGCGACGCTGCCGCATTCCATGATTCTTCAGAACTCCGTTTACAACGCGGCTTTCAGCCGATAGCTATACGTATCAAATAAGAACTTATGGGAGAACGAGCATGGGAGAAAATCGCGGAGTCGCGATGCTGGTGGGCGCGGGCGATGCCATCGGCGCTGCCGTTGCGCGGCGGTTTGCCAGCGAGGGCTACACTGTTTGCGTCTGCAGGCGCGATGCGGCCAAGTCCCAGGGGCTTGTCGATGAGCTCAGGGCGAAAGGCCAGGGTATCCACGCCTTCAGCGTCGATGCCCGCCAGGAAGCAGAGGTCCAGAAGCTGTTCGCGGACGTCGAACGCGACATCGGGCCGATTGAGATCTGCCTGTTCAATGCGGGATCGAACGTCAACAAGCCCCTGCTGGAGACCACTGAGAAGCTCTTCTTCAAGGCCTGGGAGCTGGCGTGCTACGCGGGCTTCCTGGTCGGACGCGAAGCTGCGCGCGTCATGCTGTCGCGCGGACGCGGCACCATCTTTTTTACCGGAGCGACCGCAAGCATCCGCGGCAGCAAGGGGTTTGCCGCGTTCTCGTCGGCAAAATTCGGGTTGCGCGCGCTGGCCCAGGCCATGGCACGCGAGCTCGGGCCGAAGAACATTCACGTCGTCCACCTCATCATCGATGCCGGCGTCGATAGCGAAGCGATTCATCAACGCATGAAGGCGGCCAAGGGGATCGAGGCCGGCGAGATCCCTCCCGACAGCCTGACCAAAACCTCCTCGATTGCCGAAGCGTATTGGTTTGCCCATCAGCAAAGCCGCGATGGCTGGACCCACGAACTCGATCTTCGTCCTGCTGCGGAGAAGTGGTGACATGAGCGACAATCCAGACCTCACCCTATGGGGCGTTGGGACAAGCCGCACCATTCGACCTCACTGGGCGATGCACGAGCTTGGCCTGGCCTACACAACCAAACCGATCGGCCCGCGGACCGGCGAGACCAAGACGCCCGAATATACCAGGCTTAATCCGCGCCAGAAGGTTCCGCTGCTGCAGGACGGCGACTTCTGCATCGGCGAAAGTGCCGCGATCGTCGCATATTTGTCGCGCATGTACTCCACGCCGGAGCGTGCACTGATTCCGGAAGCCACCCGCGATTATGCCGCCTGGCTGGAATGGTGCTTCTTTGTCGTCACCGAACTCGACTCCACCAGCCTGTACGTGATGCGCCGCCACAGCGCCGATGCGCTCGGCCCGATTTACGGCGTTGCGCCGGAGGTCGTGGCTCAAGCCGCCGAATATTTTCGGGCGCAGTTGCGCCATGTCGAGGTCGCGCTGGCCGACGGCCGACAGTTCCTCATGGGCGACCGCTTCAGCAGCGCCGATATCCTGCTGACGACGTGCCTGGACTGGGCCGTCGCCTACGGTGTCGGCATTTGCGACAATGCGCAGCCTTACCTGGAGCGCATGCGAACCCGGGAGGCTTATCAGCGCGCGGCTGCGGCGAATGTGCCGCGAGCACCGATCACACCGATGCCTGCCCAGGCTTGAGAGCGGGCCGCGGCGCGCGCCGGCTTACAACGCCACACGCAACGTGCGCGCCGCGACCATGCTGTCGATCGCGTCATCATCGTAGCCCAGTTCACGCAGCACCTCGCGCGAGTGCTCGCCGACGCGAGGTGCCGGTCCGCCGATCGCGGCCTCGTTGACCTCGAAGCGGGCTGCGGGCTTCGGCTGCCGCACCCGGCCGACCTTTGGCTGATCGAATTCCGCGATGATCCCGCGCGCCACCACCTGTTCATTGTGGATGATTTCGCCGCGCCGCAAGATCGGCGCGCAAGGGACATCCGCAGCGTCCAGCCGCTCCAGCCATTCGGCGGTGGTGTGCTGGCTGATATACTCGGCCATCTTGTTGATGCGCGCCGTGGCGTTGACCGAACGCGCCGATGGGGTCGCAAACCGGGCATCCTTGGCGAGCTCGGGGTCGCCGGATGCGCGACAAAATCCCTGCCATTCGGAATCGGAGATGGTGCCGGCCGTGATGTAGCCGTCACTGGTCTTGAACACGAGATCCGGGCGATCATTGGGATCGGGGGCGCTAGCATCGGCTCCGACTACAGTGTACTGCATCATGCCTTCCGGCCACAGATAGGAAATCATCGCATCCAGCATCGCGACCTGGATATGATCCCCCTGCCCGGTCTTCTCGCGCGCATAAAGCGCCGCCGCCACCGCCTGTGCCGTGAACACGGCTGTCGTCTTGTCGCAGACGATGGTGCGGATCATCTGCGGCCGGTTGGTGACCGGCTGCGACTGGATATCGGCAAAGCCCGAGAGGCCTTGAATGATCGGATCGTAGACGCGCTTCTTCACATACGGTCCGGTCTCGCCGACGCCGCTGATCGAGACGTAGATCAGGCGCGGGTGGCGCCGGCGCAGCTCTTCGACGCCGAGCCAGAGGCGCTCCATGGTGCCGGGCCGGAAGTTCTGCACCAGGACATCGGCTTGCGCGACCAGCTTGGCCAGCACCTCGCGCCCGGCCGTGCTCTTGACGTCGATCGAGAGCGAACGCTTGCCGCGGTTTGAAGAGATGAACAGCGCGGAAAACTCGCCATCCCTATCGATGGTGGCACGGCTGCGACGGGTGATATCGCCGCCGATCGGCTCGATCTTGAGCACGTCGGCGCCCTGATCTGCGAGAAACATTGTCGCAAACGGCCCCGACACAACGCCGGTCAGATCAAGGACACGAACGCCGCTAAGCGGACCAGCCATTGCACTCTCCCTGGATTTTTTTCTGCCGACGGACCGAGGCTAACCCTAGCGTGCCGCGCGGCCCTCGTCGCGGCACGCCCGGAACTAACCGGTTTTGCACACGGGCTGCCGGGTCTGTTCGACAATGGATTCCTCGACGTCCCGGAGTTGATCCTTGCCGAAAAACATCTCTTTGCCGACGAAGAACGTCGGCGACCCGAACGCACCGCGGGCGACCGCATCATTGGTCAGGTCGATCAACTTCTTCTTGACGTCATCCTGCTGCGCGCGTGCGACCAGCCTGTCGATCTCGATCCCCGAGGAAGCAAATGCGCTCCGGAATACTTCGGGATCGTCCATCTTCTTGGGCTCTTCCCACATATGATGATAGGCGGCGCGGAAATAGGGTTCGAACACGCCCTCGAACTGGGCCGCGACGGCGCCGCGCATCAGCATCAATGTGTTGACCGGAAAGAAGGAGTTCTGGCGGAATGTCGTGATATTGTGGCGCCGGATAAACCGCTGGGTCTCGAGCGCCAGATATTCCGGCTTGTTCTTGATTCCGCGTAGCGAGTCGAACGGCGACATGTTTCCCGTCGCCTTGTAGATCCCGCCCAGCAGGACCGGAACGTACTCGAACTTCACGCCGGTCCGCCGCTCGATCCCGGGAATGGCGACCTCCGCCAGATAGGCGTTCGGACTGCCGAAATCGAACTGGAATTCAACCTTGGGCATCATGACCGCTCTCTCCCGCAGGGCGCATTGGATGGTCCAGGGACCGTCGATCCAATCGCAGGCTTTGATCGACCTTATCTTTACAGTTCTAAAAATGAACTGTCAAACTTCACCGGCTTTGTGCTGCTCAGACGCCTGTCGGGGGGTATTGTTTGGACTTCAGTACCTATCTAGAATGCAAAGAGAGGGCGACGGCCTTAGCGACGATTCGAGCCGGCCATGCCGGGACGACTGGAGACTACGGATGAAGTGGAAGGAACTCGAGGAAGAGCCGTGTTCGATGGCCCGGACCATCGGCGTGATCGGCGACCGCTGGACCCTTCTGATCCTGCGCGAATGCTTTCTGCGTACGCGGCGCTTCGAAGGATTCCAGTCGGCGCTCGGAATTACCCGCCATCTGCTTGCTGAACGGCTAAAGAAGCTGGTGCGGCTGGGCATCCTGCGCCGCATTCCCTACCAGGAAGCGCCCAAACGTCACGAATATATCCTGACGCAGAAGGGCCTCGATCTCTATCCGATCATGATGGCGCTGGTGCATTGGGGCGACACGCACATGGTCGACGAGCGCGGCCGGCCGCTGCTGCACCAGCACCGCAACTGCGGAAAGGACTTCGACCCGGTCATGGTCTGCTCCGAATGCGGCGAACCGCTCTCGGCCAGGGAGGTTCATACCCACCCCGGCCCCGGTGCGAGAGGCCCCCTGCCGATCAAGACGCCTGACAAGCCCAAAGCCAAGTCACGCCGCAGTGCCGCTTGACGCCCTTTGTCATCGCCAACTGAACGCGTCCTCACACCCGAACCACATCCGCGCCGCCTTCGTTGCAGTAGAGGCGTTCCGCCTGCTCAGCCCGATGTTTCAGCACAGCACGCTGATTGACATAGGCCTTGTCGGTGATTTCTCCTGCGGCCAATGAGGGCGGATCCTTCAGCAGGTAGAGCGAGCAAATCTTTTCGCTGCTGCCAACGATGTCGTTGTATTCCCGCAAACGATTTCTCAGGAATTCGATGACATGGGGATCGCAGGTCAAATCCGCGGCAGGACTCTTTGAAATCCGCGCCGCCTCGGTCGGATTGAGCCAACCGAGCAGCGCGCAGGCTTCACGGTTTTCTCCCGCAATCACAATGTCCAGCAATACGCCGCGGGTTGCAGCCAGGATGGCGGCCCGCATATTGCCGATCGCAACCCAGGTGCCGTTCGCGAGCTTGAAGTTCTCGGAAATTCTGCCGGTGAAACGAAGCCCGAGCTCCGGCTTCCCGGCATCGAGAAACGACACGGTATCGCCAATGCGGTAGAACCCCTCCTCGTCGAACGCCTTCTCCGTGAGATCGGGTCTTCCGAGATAACCGGGAGTGACATTGGGGCCCTTGACCCTGGCCTCATACGCATCGGAAACGGGGATCAGCTTCAGCTGCACGCCCGGCGCCGGAAGACCAATCTCGCCGGGCCGGTCCGTTGCCCAATGTGTCGTGCTGATTGTCGGCGCCGTCTCGGTCGTCCCATAGCCCGACATGACTGGAATCTGACGGCCTGTGATCGATGACGTCAGCCGATAGAGTCTTTCTAGCGTGCCCTGCGAAATTGCGGCCCCCGCGTAGCTCAATCGATCCAGCCGCTTGAAGATGCTCGCGCCGAGCGCGAGGTCGTTCTCGATGGCATCACACAAGAGGTTATAACCGGCAGGCACGTTGAACATCGCCGTCGGCGAGATCTCGCTGAGGTTCGCCACCGACTTCTGGAAAAGCTGAGGCAGCGGCCGGCCATCGTCGATGTAGAGCGTCCCGCCGTTCTTGAGAATGCCATGGAGAATGACGTTGCTGCCCATCGTATGGTGCCACGGCAGCCATTCGACCTGGACCGGCGCCTCGGGAGGCGACACCAGCAGGCTTCCCATTTGCAGAGAGCTTGCCATCATGCGGTGCGTGTTCAGCACGCCCTTTGGCAGGCCGGTCGAGCCGGACGTGAAGAGAATTTTCGCAACGGCGTCGCTAGGGACGGCACCCGATGCTTGCGCGAACGCGTCGCATTCGGCTCGATCCGTCAGGACGCGGAAGGGCGTCGTGTCCGGCGCACCGTCGACGCTGATCCAGACCGAGTCCGCCAATTCGGGAATGGAGCGGGCCGCGGAAAAGTCGCGTCCACTCTGAACGAAAACGAAGTTCGGCCGCAGCACCTGCGCGATGTCCTTGAGACGCGCAAGGCCGCCGGGCATCAGCGTGTAGTTCGGCGATATCGGCGCCAGGATCACTCCCATCGACATCGCCGCAAAGGAGATCACCGCGTTCTCGATGGAATTCCCCGAAAGCACCGCCAGCCTGTCGGCCGGCTTCGCGCCCATATCGATCAGGCTTTGGCCGACCGCCTGCACCTGCAACCATGCCTCGCGATAGGTGATCTCGTCCCATCGGCCTTTGGCATTGCGTTGCGCGAGAAATATTCGCTCTGGAGCTGCACTTGCCCAGTGCGGAAGAAAGTCCGTGATGCGCCAGTCGCACGGCCCCAATTCAAGCGGCGACCTCAATATGAGCGTGCCGTCGGTCCGACGCTCGACGGCGAGCTCCCTTGGCGCAAACGTCAGTGGCTTCGTCGACATCGAGAACGATCTCCTGAGTTACCGCGGGCGGACAGAGCGGGCGCGCAAGGCGAGGTCACTCGGACCTGGCATCCAGGACTTCTCCGAAGGCTTGCCACGTCGTGCCGGTCCAGCGCTGCAGCCGCATCTGCGTCCAGATCATGTTCTCGGTCTCGCTGGTATTGACCTTGATCCCGGGCAGCGCAGTCGGAACAACGATATCTTTCAGGTTCTTCGCCTGCCCAAGAATATTCTTCCGCGACAGATCATCGCCGCATTGCCTGAGAATCTGCTCGAGCAGGATGCCTTGCTGATAGCCGGTCAGATAGCTGCCGTTGGTGATGTCGGCGCCCGCGAGATACTTGTCGAAAAACGCCCGGTAGGCCTGCATGCCCGGGTCGTCTTTCCAGGTGTCATCCAGGATATCCTTGTTGATCGTCCCGACCATCACGCCGACCGATTTGTCGAGGCCGGCCGGTGCGAGCGTGCCTCCGACCGAGGCGGAGGGGAAATTGATGATCACGGTCGCCTTCCAGCCGATCACCGACGCTTGCCGGATGGCTTGGGCGGCGAACTTCGGCGTCCCGGCGATGACCAATGCCTCGGCACCCGAGCTCTTCAGATTGGTAATCTGCGAGTCAATCGTCGGGTCGGTGACCTCATAGGAAGCGCTGACGACCTTCCGGTCGAAATCCTTGCCGAGAAACGCCTTGAACGCACCGACGTAGTCTCTGCCGAGATCGTCGTTCTGATAGAGGATGGCGTATTTAGCGTTCGGCAGCGTCTTGGTCAGGTATTTGGCGTAGATTTTTCCTTCGGTGTCGTAGCTGACAAGACCCGTGGTGATCAGCGGATAATTGGCGACGTCCGTGAACTTGGACGAGCCACTGACGATCGCGACACTTGGTACCCCCTTGGCTTTCAGGTATTTTGCAGTGGCCGAAATGCCGGGAGTGCCGAGCTGGCCGAACATGAACGACACTTCGTCGCCTTCAACCAGCTTGCGGACCTGCTCGACCGCTTTGGGAGGACTATATCCGTCGTCATAGGCGATGTAGTTGATCTTGCGTCCGTTGACGCCGCCCCGCTCGTTCAAGGCCTGAATGTAGGCCATGAGCCCCTTGCCGACGAGACCGATGGATGACGCCGGTCCGCTGAAAGGAAACACTCCGCCGATCTTGATCTCGGTGGCAGAGATTCCCGGCTCTTCGGCGGCGAATACCCGTCCGCTCAAACATAGAGCGAGAGCCGCAACGATCGTCCATCTGCCCAACATTGCTCGTCCTCCCAAACGTGCGCTGGCCGTTCGTTGCCGTCGGCCATCTTATCGGTGCAGACTACAGTTCTTTTTTTGAACTCGTCAAGCGGTTAGATGACCCTGTGTCCGGCTTGGTGCGGCTGACCTGCGCGATGCGCGGCAGCTCACAAACATAAGTTATTAGGTTAATTGACGGCTTTCGTGGCGCGGGACCACAGGCGCTTTTGCGTGCAGTTGAGCACGCTTTATCAATTCTTATTTCGAACTAGCTATCGCGGCCTTGGAGTCCGCGCATAACGCAACGGAACCCGATATGACTGGTCGATGTGTCAATCGCCTCGGCATGGCGCGCGGCCGGACGATAACGGCGGCAATAGTTCGGTGCGCAGAGATGCGAGCCGCCCTTCAAGACCTTGCGTGGAATGAGGATGGCAGGCAGGCAGGAATCGTAACTCGTATCCTCGCGCCCGCCACGAGGATTTTTCGGGATGCAGCACGGCTTCGCGGCATCGGCCTGATGCCGCGCCGACCACCAGTCAGAGGTCCACTCCCAGACATTGCCGATCATGTCGTAGAGGCCGTAGCCGTTCGGCGGGAAGGCCATGACCGGCGAGGTACGCTCGAACCCATCCTCGCCGAGGTTCTGGACAGGGAAGTTGCCCTGCCAGATGTTGGCCATGTGCTTGCCGCCCGGCATCAGCGCGTCGCCCCAGGCGAACTCCTCGCCATCGAGGCCGCCGCGCGAAGCGAATTCCCATTCCGCTTCCGTCGGCAGATCTTTGCCGGCCCACCGCGCGTAGGCTGCGGCATCGCTGAAGGAAACGTGCGCGACGGGATGATCGGCGAGGCCCTTGATGTTGCTGCCGGGACCATAGGGATGACGCCAATCGGCGCCGCGCAAGAAGCTCCACCACTGGCTCCAGTCCGCAAGATCCGTAATCCGCGGCAACGGCGAGAACACCAGCGAGCCGGCGTAAACCATCTCCTTCATCGCACCGGGATAGTTCTCGGGATCGGGCACGATCTGCGCCTCGGTGACATGGCCGGTCGCCTCCACAAATTCCTCGAACTGGCGGTTGGTCACAGGGGTCCGATCGACCCAGAAGCCGTCGACGGAGACGCGATGGCTCGGCGCCTCCTCGGGGTAATGGTGATCGGATCCCATCAGGAAGGTCCCACCGGAAACAAAGACCATCTCGCCGGTGTTCGCGTCATCCGGCAACCACTCGCAGTGATCCGGGTTCGCCCGCAGCATGGTGGAACTCCGATACGCGCATTCCATCCGTTGCTACGGCATAGAGTTCAGCAGCGGTCGCCTGCGGCAGATTAATCTGGGCGCTCGACACATTGTCTTGTCCCCTCTTTTGGCGCTTGAGACGGACGATGAAGACCGCCACGGCCTCAACATCTCCCTCCCTTTCGCGCGCAATTTATCGAGTGCGCGGCGAATGCCACATCCACTCCGGCATCCGCGGATGCACGAGCAACTCTATCGCGCAGGTTGCAAACGGTATCCGAGATCCGGACGCCTGTGATGTGCAATTTGTGCCAGCACGCCGGAACGCCGGGCGAGACCTGATGCGCCATGTCGCCAATCTCAGTGCGGAGCACCATCTACGCAGGTGACTTGCGTTACGTTCGGCGATGTTTTGCTTCGTAACGCGAGCTCAGGTTGATGCACCCGCCTCGCGTTGTGGTGGTATTTCGCCGCGGGCTGCCGCAGAATTGTCGCGCTTTGGTAGCAAGCTGAAACGATGGGGCAATTTCTTCTGGTTGATTCGCGGAAGCTTGACGGTTTCGAGGGACTTCACGAGGCCGTCCATGGCTCCCATGTCGACGTCATGCAGATTGGGCGTGGGCGGTTGCGCGGGAGTTTGTCCCATGTCGGCATCGGTGATTTCTCCCTTAGCATCGGCGCCTTCAACGTTGGCATGCGCACGCAACGCACCTCCCGCGACGACAAGCTGATCATCGGAATGCTGCTGGCCGCCGAGCAGCGCGTGGCCCATTGGTCGTTCGACATGCAACTCAACGACGTTCTCGTGATTCCTCCGCGGCTCGAGCATGACGGCGTCTTTCACGGTGCATCCGCTTACGCGGCCATCCGCTTCGATCTCGATGAGGTCACGTCGCTATTCGGCGGCGAAGCGCGGCTGAGTGATCCCGACACGTGGCGCAGTCGGGGCCATTTCCGGGCAGATCCCACCACCGGGTCAGCGGCCTCGCGCCGCCTGGTGCGGATCATGTCGCATCTGCGCACCCACAAGGACGGCCTGACGCCGTCCACCGCCGATTTCTGGAAGCGATCCATCGTCGAATGCGTGGCTGCCAACGTCATGTCGTCCCAGCCGCCCGACGGCACCGGCTGGCTTCCCTCCGCGAGGCGGCTCATCCGCCGGGTCGAGGACTATCTGGACGATGCCGGCACACGCCCGGTGCATGTTTCCGAAATCTGCGCCGCGCTGGGCGTCTCGCGGCGCACCTTGCATCGCGCCTTCCAGGAGGTGTTCGGACTCGGCCCGGTCACTTTCCTGCGGCACAAGCGCCTTTGCACGGTCCACTCCATCCTGCGGGACAGCCCTCCAGGCTCGACGACCGTGGCCGCGCAGGCGATGCAGCAGGGCTTCTACGAGCTCGGACGTTTCGCGCAGTATTATGCCGCGATGTTCGGGGAGCGTCCGTCCCAAACATTGGGATTTGCCATTGGCAATGACGGTTCGACGGTCTAGCCCTGCGGCAGCGCGTCGAGATGGCAGGCCACCCATTGATTGCCTTCGGTCGAACGAAGTTGCGGCTCCTCGGTCCGGCAACGATCGAACACGAAGGGACAGCGGGTGTGGAAGCGGCATCCGCTCGGTGGATTGATCGGGCTTGGCACGTCGCCACCGAGGATGATGGGATTGCGCTGGGCGCCGGGTTCGGGCAGCGGGACCGCTGACATCAGCGCCTTGGTGTAGGGATGCTTTGGCGCGGCAAAGATCTCCCGGCGTGGCGCCACTTCGACGATCTTGCCGAGATACATCACCGCGACACGATGGGTCATGTGCTCGACGATCGCGAGATCATGGCTGATGAACAGCAGCGCCAGGCCGAACTTTTGCTGAAGATCCTGCAGCAGGTTGATGACCTGCGCCTTGACCGAGACGTCGAGCGCGGAGACCGCCTCGTCGCAGACGATCAGCTCGGGCTCGGCGGCGAGCGCGCGGGCAATGCCGATGCGTTGGCGCTGACCGCCGGAGAATTCGTGCGGCCTGCGGTTCAGCGCCTCGCGCGGCAGGCGCACGGTGTCCATCAACGTGGTGACGCGCAGCTCGAGATCTTCCGCGGATTTGGCAAGGCGGAAATTCCGGATCGGCTCGGCGAGAATGTCGCGCACGCGCATGCGCGGATTGAGGCTCGAGAACGGGTCCTGGAACACGACCTGCACGCGGCGTCGCATCTGGCGCATCGTGCTTGGCGCGGCGTCGTCGATGCGCTGACCGTCGAGGATGACCTGCCCCGCGGTGATATCGAACAGGCGCAAAATGGCGCGACCGACCGTCGACTTGCCGCAACCGGACTCGCCGACCAGCGACAGCGTCTCGCCGCGCGCGATCTCGAACGACACGCCGTCGACCGCATAGACCCATTCGGACTTGCGTCCGAACAGACCTCTATTGACCGGAAAATGCTTCTTGAGGTCGTTGACCTGGAGCAGCGGAGCACTCATGCCGCAACGGCTCCCTTCGCGGCGTAATGACAGGCAGCGACGTGGCGCGGCCCCTTCTCCTCGAGCCCGGGCGCGTACTGACGGCAGAGGTCGGTTGCGAGCGCACAGCGACCGGCGAAGACGCAGCCGATGACGGGCTTCCTGAGATCGGGCACCTGCCCGGGAATCTCGGCCAGCCGCCTTGCCGTTCCGGTCAGGGAGGAGCCGAGCCTCGGCACGGCGCCGAGCAGGCCTTGCGTATAAGGATGACGCGGCGAACGGAACAGTTCGGCGACGGGCGCCTCCTCGACCTTGCGGCCGGCATACATCACCATCACGCGCTCGGCGATCTCGGCGACGACACCGAGATCGTGCGTGATCAGGATGATCGCCGCCCCGACCCGGCTCTTCAGGCCCAACATCAGCTTCAGGATCTGCGCCTGGATGGTCACGTCGAGCGCCGTGGTCGGCTCGTCCGCGATCAGAAGCTTGGGGTTGCAGGCCAGCGCAATCGCGATCATCACGCGCTGGCGCATGCCGCCGGACAACTGGTGCGGATATTCGCGCACGCGCCGCTTCGGCTCGGGAATGCCGACCAGTGTGAGCATCTCGACCGCGTGCGCCTCGGCGGCCTGCTTGTCCAGGCCCTGATGGATCATCAGCGTCTCGCGGATCTGGCGCCCGACGGTCAGCACCGGATTGAGGCTCGTCATCGGTTCCTGGAAGATCATGGAGATATCGTTGCCGCGAATGGCGCGCATCTCGCGATCCGACAGCTGAAGCAAATCCCTCCCGGCGAAGCGGATAGCGCCTGCGATTCGACCGGGCGGCTCCGGGATCAACCGCATCAGCGACATCGAGGTCACCGATTTTCCGCAGCCGGACTCGCCGACGATCGCCAGCGTCTCACCTTCGTTGACGTGAAAGGACACGCCGTCCACTGCGCGGTTGATGCCGCTGGGGGTACGGAAGTGGGTCTGGAGGTTCTCGACTTCGAGCAGTGCCATCGCGATCAGCTCCGGGACATCAAAGGCTCTTGGCCATGCGCGGATCGAGCGCATCGCGAAGGCCGTCGCCGAGCAAATTCACGGCAAGCACGGTGACGGAGAGGAAGGCCGCCGGAAAGAACACGATGTAGGGCTTGACCTGCCACAGCGCCCGGCCCTCGGCCATGATATTGCCCCAGGACGGAATCGTGGGCGGCGTGCCGGCGCCGATGAAGGACAGGATAGCTTCGGTGATCATGGCACTGGCACAGATATAGGTCGCCTGGATCAGCATGGGCGCGAGCGTGTTCGGCAGGATGTGGCGCAGGATGATCATCGGCGTGCGCGTGCCGCAGGCCACCGCAGCATCCACATAGGGCTGCTCGCGCAGCGACAGCACCACACTCCGGACCAGACGGGAAACCCGCGGGATCTCGGCAACCGTGATCGCCAGAATGACGTTGCCGACACTGCCGCGCGTGAGCGCCATCAGCGCAATCGCCAGCAGGATCGGCGGGATCGACATCAACCCGTCCATGAAGCGCATCAGGATGCCGTCGGCCCAGCGGATGAAGCCGGAGACGATGCCGATGGCGAGGCCCGCCGCGGACGCAAATATCGCAACGGAGAGGCCGACCGTGAGTGAGACCCGCGCACCGAAGAGCACGCGGGAATAGATGTCGCGGCCGAGCACGTCGGAGCCGAACCAGAAAGCGCCCGACGGCGCCCGCGTGCGTTTGGCGGGGGCGAGCGCGGTCGGATCAACCGTGCCGAGATAGGGCGCGAAGACCGCGATCAGGACCAGAGCCAGCAACAGCGCGCCACCGATCGCGACCGTCGGATGGCCGCGCATCAGGCCAACGATGCCGCGCCGGATCACGACAGGCCGAAGGATATCCGGCAGTTGCGGTGCGACGACGAAGCCGGGAGGAAGCGTTTGCGGATCGACGGTCGTGTCGGTCAATAGCGGATCCTCGGGTCGACAAGTGTATAGGTGACGTCGATCATCAGATTGACGAGGACATAGACGAAGCTGAACAACAGCACGATGCCCTGGATGACGGGATAGTCGCGGCGCAGGATCGCATCGATCGTGAGCCGGCCGAGGCCGGGAATCGCAAACACGCTTTCTGTCACGACCGCACCGCCGATCAGGAGCGCGATGCCGATCCCGATCACCGTCACGATCGGCACCGCCGCGTTCTTCAGCGCGTGAATGAAGAGGATGCCGCCCTGCCCCAGGCCCTTGGCGCGAGCGGTCCGGATATAGTCCTGCTGAAGCACTTCAAGCATGGTGGCGCGGGTGATGCGCGCGATCAGCGCGATGTAGACGCAGCCAAGCGCAACCGCCGGCAGGATCAGGTTCTGCAGCCAGGGCCAGAAGCCTTCCGTCAGCGGCGTGTAGCCCTGCACGGGAAGCCATTCGAGCTCCAGCGCGAAGATGTAGGCAAGCATGTAGCCGACCACGAAAACGGGCAGCGAGAAGCCGAACACGGCAAAGCCCATGATGGCGCGGTCGATCAGGCTGCCGGCCTTCCACGCCGCCACCACCCCGAGCGGCACCGCGACCACGATCGTGAGCAGGAGCGTGACCATCATCAGCGACAACGTCGGTCCGAGACGCTGGCCGATCATCGTCGAGACCGGCAGATTGGTGAAGATCGAGGTGCCGAGATCGCCGTGGAGGATGCGCCAGACCCAGCTTCCGAACTGGACCAGGAACGGTCGATCAAGGCCGAGGCTCTGGCGGATACGCTCCACATCCTCCGGGCTTGCCTGGTCGCCCGCAATCACCACCGCGGGATCACCCGGCGCGATGTAAAGCAGGCTGAACACGAACAGCGCGACGATTGCCATCACCGGCAAGGTCGCGACGATGCGACGGAGGATGTAAGAGAGCATCTGGCCTCAACGCACGATCATGCGGATTTCGACACGCCCCAGAAGAACGGCAGCGGCCCCTTCGTGATGCCGGAGACGTTCTTGCGCCACGCCGTGTAGCTCAGGAAAAAGCCGGTCGGCGCATAGACGACGTCATCGAGCGCAGCCTTGTTGAGACGGCCGATGGCAGCCTTCTCCTCGTCGAGGTTCTTGGCCTCGAACCAGGACGTGACCTCCTTTTCCGTGCCAGCGCTCGTCGGCCAGCCGAACCAGGCCTTGTCGCCGTTGGCGCGAATGGCTGTGTAGGGCGCGGGGTTGATGCAGTCCGCGCCGGCGTGCCAGGTGTGGAACATGTTCCAGCCACCCTGTCCCGGCGGCGTCTTCGCCGCACGACGCGAGCCGACGGTGCCCCAATCGGTCGCGACAAAGTCGACATTCATGCCGAGCTGCTTCAGGAGGTCTGCGGTGACGTCGCCTTGCGCCTTTGTGATCGGCTGGTCCTGTGCGACCAGACACGTCACCGGCTGGCCGGAATAGCCGCTCTCGGCAAGCAGCTTCTTGGCGGCATCGAGATCGCGCTTGCCCTTGAGGATTTCGCCGCCGGCTTCGCTGTAGAGCGGCGTATCCGGCGTGAAATAGCCCGGCAGCGGCTTCCACAGCGCGGTGTCGTCGCCGACGATCGCGCGCATGTAATCTTCCTGGCTCATCGCCATCAGCACCGCACGCCGGGCCCGCACGTCGTTGAACGGCGGGTACAGGAAGTTCATGCGGAACGAGCCGATATTGCCCAGGGGATCGCCGATATCGACGCTGATGTTCTTGTTCTTCTTCAGGACCGGAACGAGGTCGGCGATCGGGCTCTCCCACCAGTCGACCTCGCCGTTTTGCAAGGCAGCGGCTGCCGTCGCCGGATCCGGCATCACGATCCATTCGATGCGGTCGATCAGGATCTGTTTGCCGCCGGCGAGCCAGGACGCCTTCTCCTGCCGCGGTACGTAGTCGGCGAATTTCTCGAACACGGCTTTTGCGCCGGGCACCCATTCGCCCTTGGCGAACTTCATCGGCCCGGAGCCGACATAGTCGGTGATCTGCTTGAACGGATCGGTCTGCGCGATGCGCTCCGGCATGATGAACCCGCACGGCGAGTTGTTCTTGGCCAGCGCATACAGCATCTTGGGGAAGGGCTGCTTGAGGACCCATTTGAAGGTGCGGTCGTCGACGGCGGTGAGCTCCTGCTGCAGCGCCTTGATCATCAGGCCCATCGGGTCACGCGCCGCCCAGCGCGTCAGGCTCGCGACGACGTCCTTGCTGAGCACCGGTTCGCCGTCATGGAATTTGAGCCCCGGCCGCAGCTTGAACGTCCAGGTCGTGCCGTCATCCGTCACTTCCTCGGATTCGACCATCTGGCGCTGCGGCTGCAGCGAGGAATCGATGCCGTAAAGCGTATCCCAGACCAGCGCGGCCGCATTGCGCACGACATATTGCGTGCCCCAGATCGGGTCGAAATTTGCAAGGTTTGCCTGCGGCACGAAGCGCAGCGTGCGGGCGGAGGCGCCTTGCGCGATCGCAGGCGCCGAGAGGCCGCCGGACAGTGCCAGACCGCCCGCGCCAGCCAGTCCCTTCAATACGGTCCTGCGATCCATGAAATTCTCCCGGTAATGCCGTGATGCCGGCCGCTGATTGGCCAAGGGCAGGTGAAACAGAACCCATTAGCGTGCAAATGGTATGCCAGTAACCGCGCCTCGCCGGCGCATCCACCATCACAGCAGCTTCGCTCCGAAATTCCGTTCAGGGTCCATGTCGGCGACCAGCCGCCCGGTCGGTTTGGCCGCCTCGCCGCCGCTGCGGGCCAGGAATTGGCCGCTGCCGGCGCTCGCGAGGCACGTGTTGCCGTCGATGATGACGCGGCCGCGCGACAGCACGGTCACCGGCCAGCCCTTCAGCGTCCGTCCCGCGAACGGCGTGTAGCCGGCGAGGTCGTGCATCATTTCGTCGGCGATCGTGGTTTCGCGATTGGGATCCCAGATCGCGATATCGGCATCGGCGCCGACCGCGATCGAGCCCTTGCGCGGATGCAGATTGTAGATTTTCGCCGGTGCCGTCGCGGTCAGCTCGACGAATTTCTCCACGCCAAGCCGCCCCTTCGACACCATCGCGTCGAACAGCAGCGGCAGCCGCAACTCCAGCCCCGGCAGACCGTTCGCAACCTGCTTAAAGTTCGGATTGGGGCCGGCGCGCAGCTTGCCGGTTTCGTCGAAGCGATATGGCGCGTGATCCGACGAGATGGTCTGGAGATCACCGAGCGACAGTGCCTGCCACAGCGCCTCCTGGTCGGAATGCGTGCGCGGCGGCGGGCTGCACATCCACTTGGCGCCCTCGGCACCGGGCTTGTCGAGATCGGCCGCGGTGAGGAACAGATATTGCGGACAGGTCTCGGCAAAGACCTTCAACCCTTGCCCGCGCGCGTCGCGGATCACCTTGGCGCCTTCCGCGGTCGAGACATGGAAGATCATGATCGGCTGGTCGATCAGCGCCGCCATGCCGATCAGCCGGGTGAAGGCTTCGGCCTCCGACACGCGCGCGTGGCTGACGGCATGATATTTCGGCAGCGTGTAGCCGCGCGCGAGCAGGCGCTTCACCATCCAGGCGATGATGCCGTGGTTTTCAGCATGGGCGCACAACATGGCGCCCGATTGTCGCGCGGCGAGAAGGATGTCCAGCAACGGCTCGTCATCGACCTTGAGCCGATCGTAGGTCATGAAGATCTTGATCGAGGCATGCCCCTGCTTCACCAGCGCGGGAATGTGCTCCTCGACAGTCTCCCTGGTCGCGTCCGCGACGATCATGTGAAAGGCGTAGTCGATCACGGCGCCTTTCCTGGCGAGCGCGTGATAGTCCTCCACCACCTGCGGCAGCTTCATGCCGACATGCTGGGCCGCGAACGGAATCACCGTGGTGGTGCCGCCGAACGCGGCAGAGACGGTCGCGCTCTCGAACGTATCGGCGTTCATGATGCCGGCGGCTGACAACTGCTCGATATGGGCGTGGCTGTCGACGCCGCCGGGCAGCACCAGCTTGCCGCGTGCATCGATCTCGCGTTTGGCCGCCGGAAGCCCGCGACCAACGGCGACGATCGTCTCGCCGGAGATCGCGACATCGGCCTCGAACACGTCCGTCGCGGTGGCGACGCGTCCGCCCCGGATGATCAGGTCGTAGCTGGGTTCAGTCATGAGGCACTCCATGATCGGCTTAAGCCAGGTGATCGCCATTTCGCAGGGAGACCACCACGTCCCGGCCACGCATTCTCGTCATCGATCCGAAGATGATCGCGCAAGGCGATACCCACTCCGCGTCCGCATCACTTCTCCGGCGGCGGCACCGCGCCGGTTTGGCTCGTGATCAGGCCATAATGCTCGATGCGGCGATGCTGCGCGAAATTGAAGATCGTGGTTTTGCCAAAGATGGTGGCATCGAGATCGCAAAGGTGAACCAGAAGCTCGTCTTCTTCCGTCTTGGCCTCCGCGACGATCTCGCCGTTGGGATCGACGATCAGGCTGCCGCCAAACAGCGGATGCCCGTCCTCGACGCCGGCCTTGGCCACCGCGACCACCCATGTCGCATTCTGATACGCGCCGGCCTGCACCGACAGGCGGTTATGAAACAGCCGCTTCTCGACGCCCTCTTCGCTCTTCTCCGCGTTGACCGACGGCGTGTTGTAGCCGATCAGCACCATCTCGACGCCCCGCAAGCCCATCACGCGGTAGGTCTCGGGCCAGCGCCGGTCATTGCAAATGGCCATGCCGATGATGCCGCCGAGCTCGCGCCAGACCTTGAAGCCGAGATCGCCGGGCTCGAAATAGCGCTTCTCCAGATGCTGGTGCGAGCGCTTGGTGTCGTATTCCACGTGGCCCGGCAAATGGACCTTGCGATATTTGCCGACGATCTTGCCGGATTTGTCGGTCAGGATCGCGGTATTGAAGTGATGGCCGTCGGGTGTCAGCTCCGCATAGCCGAAATTCATCGCCATCTGGTGCCGGGCCGCACGCTCGAACAGCGGCTTGGTCGCCGCGTTCGGCATCTCGCGCTCGAACCAGACGTCGAATTCAGGCCGGTCCTCCGCGTACCAGCGCGGGAAGAAAGTCGTCAGCGCAAGCTCCGGATAGACGATCAGATCGGCGCCTTTTGCTTTCGCCTCGTCCATCAACGCGATCATGCGCTTCACCACGGCCTCGCGGCTGTCGGCTTTCTGGATCGGGCCCATCTGGGCGGCCGCAACATTGACGATACGCATCAGCAATTCCTGGTGATCTCTTTTGGTCAGGTCGCGAAGTGCGGCTTCGCTCATAGGCAGGATCAGCTGGAGACCACGTCCCTGTCATGCCACCGACGGAGAGCATGCGACAGATCGATGGGCCCGGAATAGATCCAGAGGTGTCGCAATCCAGTTGACCAGCACGCGAGAGGCGCGGCGTGCCCCGTCACCGACTGCACGTTCTGGTGCAGCGGTGCCCGCAAGGAGTGCAGGCGAACCTGGATTGTTCCGCGCGAGAAAAGTGCAATGCACCACGGAATCTCCCGCTCAAAACGCAACACGCGCTGCACTGCGATCTAATCTCCGCAAATCTCGTGTCTAAATTGGAGGCGATCGAACGACGCCGCGGCGTCTCGGACGCCCACGAGCTATGCACCGCGGTCGGCTCAGCCTCTCTTTATTGTACGAACCGTAACAGTGCGATCATCGGATCGGCGGAAGCCGATCGGAGGATCACACCAGGCTCGACTTGCCGCGGCTCAGGACCTCCCCCGCGCCTTTCGTGCCGACGACCTTGCCTTGGTCGTACACCACGCGACCTCGCGCGATCGTGGTGACGGGCCAGCCGGTGACGTCGAATCCTTCCCAGGGCGTATAGTCGGAGCCGTGGTTCAGATCGGCCTGCCGGATCGGCTTCGTCAGCTTGGTGTCCCATAGAACGATATCGGCGTCGAAGCCGACGCCGATGGAGCCCTTGCGCGGATAGAGACCGTAGATGCGCGCATGGTTGGTCGAGCTCAGCTCGACGAACTTTTGCCGCGTGATTCGTCCCTTTGAGACGCCCTCGGAGAACAGGATCGGCAGCCGCGTCTCGACGCCGGGGATGCCGTTCGGCACCCAGCGGAACGAAGTGCGTGCATTCGGCGTCAACTTGCCCTTGGGATCGTCATAACGGAATGGGCAGTGGTCAGACGAAAACGTCTGGAACACGCCGCTGCTGATGCCGTCCCAGATCGCCTGCTGGCTTTCGACATCGCGCGGCGGCGGCGAGCAGACATATTTCGCGCCGCTGATGTCCATGTTCAGGCCCTTCATGTCGTCGGCGGTCAGCGTGATGTATTGCGGGCAGGTCTCTGCATGCACCGGCAACCCGCGCTGCTGCGCCCAGCGCACCTGCTCCATCGCCTCGCGCCCGGACACGTGGACGATCATGATGGGAACGCCGACGATCTCGGCATGACTGATGGCGCGATGCGTCGCCTCGCGCTCGACGGCCTGGGGCCGCGACACGCCGTGATAATAGGGCGCGATGTGGCCTTCGCGTTCGAGCTTGGTGGTGAGGAAGCGGATGGCGTCGTAGCCCTCGCAATGCACCATGACCAGCGCCTCCTCGCGGCGCGCGACCTCGAACACTTCAAGCAATTGCCTGTCGCTGAGGACGAGATCGTCATAGGTCATGAACACCTTGAACGAGGTGTAGCCGTCCTTCACCAGCGCCGGCAGCTCTTGCCCGAGCACCACCGCGGTCGGATCCGAGATGATGAGATGAAACGCGGTATCGATGTAGCACTCGCCTTCGGCAAGCTTGCGGTAGTTCTCGACGCAAGCGCGTAGCGAGGTACCCTTCTCCTGCAGCGCGAACGGGAGCACCATGGTGTTGCCGCCGGCGGCAGCCGAGCGGGTCGCCGAGGCGAAATCGTCGGCCATCACCACGTCGGGTCCGGACGACTGCGAGATGTGGACGTGACTGTCGATGCCGCCCGGCAGCGCGAGCAGGCCGGTCGCGTCGATCTCGCGGGCTGCTCCCTCGATGCGATCGGCGATGCTGACGATGCGGCCGTCGCGAACGCCGATGTCGGCGCGAAATTCGTCGCCGGCCGTCACGATGGTGCCGCCGCGAATGGCGAGATCGAACTGCGTCACATTAGTCTCCGTCACTTGACGACCGCCGAGGTCCGGAAGATCCGACCCCAATCAGCAAGAGCCCCGATGTCGCCGCCGGCAAGGTCGAGGGTCCGCCATAGCGTGACCGCAACCGAGTCGAGCACCGCGATATCCAATTCCCGCTCCAGCGGTGACGCCAACGCAGCACCGTCGAGATTGGTGCAGAGGATGACGACGGCATCCGCGCCCTCAGAGGCCACTGCACGGATCATGCCGGCGATCGTCGCCGGTGCAACCTCGCCGAAGGAGAAATTGTCACGCAGACCGAGATGCCGCTCGGCATAAGGGGCCATCCCCTCCCGGGCCCAGACATCTGCGATCCTTTGCTGCACGTCGTCGGTGTAGGGTGACACCAGAGCAACCCGTTTGGCGCTGAGTGCACGGACGGCATCAATGCAAGCGAGCGTCGATGTCGTCGCCGGTACGCTTGTACGGGCCGCGATCGCGTCGCATAGGCTCCTGTCGCGGGCAATCCTAAGCCAGCTCGCCGAAGTCCCGTTCCAGGCAATGGCGTCCACCTTCGCATCCGCCAGCAAATCCGCGGCGGGCAGCATCAGCGAGGCATCGAACTGGCTCAGCGCCGCGGCATCGAGCGCAATCTCGGTGACCCGGAAGCGCGAGAAATGCGCGCTGACTTCCGCCACGCCGTGCAGCATGGCGCTGGTGACGGGCTCGAGCACTGAGTTCGACGACGGCGTGATCATGCCGAGACGCTTGCGCATGGGGATACTCTACGACGCCTGCGCGAGGCGCGTCGACTCCTCCCGGATCAGACCCAGGATGTGGCGCTTCGCCTGCCTAAGGCGGATCGGGGCACGAGACTTGCTTTGTTTCCCGGGAGAACGGGGGCAACACCATGGCTGATACGCCAAGCGGCCGATCGCTCGTCGTCGACGCGGTCACCCACCGCTATCCGAGCGGCGCGCTGGCGGTCGAGAACATCAATCTCGACATCAAGGGCGGCGAGATCATCGCCCTGCTCGGCCCCTCCGGTTGCGGCAAGACGACGCTGCTGCGGATCATCGCCGGCTTCATCGCGCAGAGCCAGGGGCGAATCATCATCGGCGACGACATCGTCGATGCGCTGCCGCCGAACCGTCGTGCGGTCGGCATCGTATTCCAGAACTACGCGTTGTTTCCGCATCTTTCGATTAGCGAGAACGTCGGCTACGGCCTTGCCGCCCGCGGCGTCGACAAGGCGACGCGACAGCACGAGGCGCAGCGCCTGCTGGAGCTGGTGCAACTGCCGGCGATGGCGGAGCGGCTGCCGCGGCAGCTCTCCGGCGGCCAGCAGCAGCGCGTTGCGCTCGCCCGCGCGCTCGCGATCAAGCCGTCGATCCTGCTGCTGGACGAGCCCTTTGCCGCGCTCGACAAGAATCTGCGGCTCGACATGCAGATCGAGGTCAAGCGGCTGCAGAGAGTCTCGGGCATCACCACGCTGATCGTGACGCATGATCAGGAAGAGGCGCTGTCAATGGCCGATCGCGTCGCGGTGCTCAGCCACGGCAGGCTCGAGCAGTTCGGCTCGCCATCCGACGTCTACGACCGTCCGCAGACCCTGTTCGTGAACACCTTCGTCGGCGCCAGTAACCGCATGCCCGGCATCGTGGTCTCGGCGGACCGCACGAGCGCCAAGGTGCGCCTCGATGCCGGCGCTGAGATCATCGCGCGGCCCGCGGGCGGCGCCCTCACCGAAGGCGGCCGCGTCACCGTCTGCATCCGCCCCGAGCATCTGCAGTTCGTCGGCGATGAGACCGGCTTTGCCGGCGTGGTCGGCATGTCGCTCCCGCTAGGTGCGACCGTCGTTCACGAGATCAAGACCGCCGACGGCTCCGGCGTCAAAGTTTCGCAGGCGCGCATTGGCGAGACACACGCGCTGGAGAACGGCGCTGCGGTGCGGCTCGCGCCACTCGCCCCGTCGCTCGCCAACGCCTTTCCCGCAACGCTTTAGATCCAGTCCACAGGGAGTTCGACATGATCCTGAACCGCCGAAGCCTGATGACGACCGCACTTACACTCGGCGCCATGAAGGCGTTTCCGGGCTTAAGCTTCGCCCAGGCCCGTCCGCTGGTGTTTGCAACCTTCACCGGAAGCTGGGAGGAAGCGCACAAGGCGGTATTGGTGCCGGCCTTCCGGAAGGCCAACGCGGATGCGGCCATCGTGCTCGACCCCATGCTTTCCGTGGACCAGATCGCGAAGGTGAACGCCGCAAAGGCCAATCCGCCGATTGACGTCATGCTGCACGATCCCGGCCCTGCGCTGGTCGCGATCGGGCAGGACCTCGTCGAGCCCTATCCGGTCGAGAAGAGCGCCTACTACAAGGACCTGATCTCCGAAGCCCAGGAGCCGATGGGCCCCGCCCCGTTCTTCCAGGTCGTCGGCCTCACCTACAATCCGGAAGCCGTCAAGACGCCGCCGACCTCCTGGGCCGATCTCTGGAAGCCGGAGTTCAAGGGCCGTGTCGGCATCACCAACCTCAACTCGACGCTCGGCACCGGCTGGCTGGTCGAGATCGCCAAGATGCGCGGCGGTTCTGAAGCCAATGTCGATCCTGGCTTCAAGGCGATCGAGGAGCTGAAGCCCAATCTCGCGGCGGTCGCCGCCAATCCCGGCGCGCTCGCGACTCTGTTCCAGCAGGGCCAGATCGACATCTCGCCCGGCAATTTCAACGCCATCCAGATCCTCAAAGCGCGCGGCGTGCCGGTCGAGTTCGTCGCGCCGAAGGAAGGCGCCATCGCCTTCAAGACCACGATCCACATCGTCAAGAACTCAGCGAATCGCGAGCTTGCGTTCAAGCTGATCGAGGCGGCGCTGTCGGCTGAAGTGCAGACAATCCTGATGAATCCGCCCTATTTGATCGTGCCGACCAATTCCAAGGTCGCCATGAGCGGCGAGATCGCGCGCGTGCTCGCGAAAAACACGACCGAGCTGAAGCAGAAATTCGTGTTCCAGGACTGGAAGAAGATCAACGAGCAGCGCTCGGCCTGGATCGAGCGCTTCAACCGCGAGATCAAGATCTAGCGCATGATGAGATTAGATTCGACCGCACCAACGAGGGAGGTGTGCTCCCTCCCCCGCTTGCGGGGGAGGGCTGGGGAGAGGGTATCTCCGCGATCGAGAACCCCCAAGAGGAGAGAACCCTCACCCGGCGCGTTGCGCCGACCTCTCCCGCAAGCGGGAGAGGTGCACCGGGTCCGCGGCGGATTGATTCAACTTAAGACCATTTCATCCTAGAACATTCGAGGAATGGCGATGGGCGCAGGACCGGTCTCACGGGACGTCACCTCCTACGGCATGGGATTGGCAGCGCCGCTGGCGCTGTTCTTCCTTGTCTTCTTCGTGGCGCCGCTGCTGCAATTGGTCTGGCTCTCGCTGCACAACGATACCGCCGCGCTCCATTGGGGGTTTGGCCAGTACCTGCATTTCCTCTCCGATCCCTTCAGCCTTGGCGTGCTCGGCTCGACGCTGCTGCTCGGCGCCGAGGTGACGGCCGTCTGCCTCGTGCTCGGCTTTCCCATTGCGTGGCTCTACCAGCGGGTCGGGCCGCGGCTTCAGACCGTGATCATTCTGATCGTGCTGCTGCCGCTCTTGACCAGCGTGGTGGTGCGCACCTTCGCGTGGATCGTGATCCTTGGCCGGCAGGGCATTATCAATGCGACACTACAATCGCTCGGCGTGATCGATAAGCCGCTGCGGCTGCTCTATACCGAGTTCGGCGTGGTGATTGCGCTTGCGCAGGTGCAGATGCCGTTGATGACGCTGCCGCTGATCACCGCGCTCGGCCGCATCGATCCCAATCTCGACGACGCCTCCTGCTCGCTCGGCGCCGGCAGCTGGCGCACCTTCTTCAGGATCACCCTGCCGCTGTCGCTGCCCGGCGTGATCGCCGGATGCACGCTGACTTACGCCGCCGCGATTACGGCCTTCATCACCCAGTCGCTGATCGGCGGCGGCCAGATGCTGTTCATGCCGATGTATCTCTATCAGCAGGCTTCCACGCTGCAGAACTGGCCGTTTGCATCGGCGATCTCGATCATCTTCCTGCTCGCCGTGCTCGCGGTCGTCTCAGTCTTCACCACGCTCGGCCGCCTGTCGCGCGGCTATGGAGGGGCGTGATGAGCGGGCGTAGGCGCACCCTGGAGGCGATCAGCTTCGAATTCGTCATGACCGTGATCGCCCTGATCGCGCTGATCCTGATCATCGCGCCCTCGCTCGTCGTATTGATCGTCTCATTCACCAGCGGCTTCTCGCTCAAATTCCCGCCGCCCGGATATTCGCTGCGCTGGTACGCCGAGCTCTGGGACGCGTGGCAGCTGCACTTCGCGGCCAAGAACAGCCTCATCGTGGCGCTGTGGGCGACGGGTCTGTCCGTGATGCTCGGCGTTGCCGCCGCGCTGGCAATCTCGCGCTCGCCGACGCTGTCGGCGCGGCTGCTCGATTCCCTCTTCATGTCGCCGCTGGTGCTGCCCGCGCTCGCCTTTGGCCTCGCCGCCCTGATGCTGTTCTCACTCGTCGGCCTGCCGGTGTCGCCGCTGACGCTGGTGATCGGCCACACCGTGGTCTGCGTGCCCTATGTTGTGCGCAACACGGTCGCGGCGCTGGCCCAACTCGAGCCGACCCTGCTCGAAAGTTCGACGGTGCTCGGCGCCAGCCGTCTCTACACGTTCCGCCGCATCGTGCTGCCGCTGATCCGGCCGGGCATCATTGCGGGTGCCTTCATCGCCTTCATGTCGTCCTTCGACAACGTGCCGGTGTCGCTGTTCCTGCGGGATGCGGCAACCGACATGCTGCCGATCCGGATGTGGCAGGACCTCGAAGGCAAACTCGACGTGACCATTGCCGCATTGTCGGGCGTGTTGATCATCGCCACCGTCGCGCTGGTCGCAGTCATGGAGCGCATGACCGGGTTGTCGCGACGACTGACGAACTGATCAGGCGCCACGGAATAGCGAATAGCCCCAGCGTGTGAATTTCAGCGGCAGGTGAAAATGCTCGTCGACGTTCTTGATGCGGAAGCGGAACGGCGTCACGGTGAGAAAGCCGTCAGTTTCTGCAAAGAACTCGCCGAGATGAAACAGCACCTCATACTCGCCCGCAGTCACACCGGCGCCTTGCGCGATGGAATGATCGAGCACGCCGTTGGCGCCGAGCCGCCTGTCGGCAATGCGCTCCGAATCCGGGTCGATCCGCCAGATCTCGACGCGCAGGCCCTGCGCGGGTCGACCGCTCGCCACGTCGACCGCGTGAATGGAAATGCCGCCTGCCACCGTGTTCCTCCTGTGAGCGCGCGGCCGCGCTATGATTTCGGAATAGTAGCAATGTAGCGGTGTTTTGCCCGACGAGTCAAATCATCGCGCCGGGGCGTGTGTAACCCGTTGATTCCCTTGTCACCGGCTACTGTGCATGGGGTTGTTTTCGCGGTTTTTGTTTTGATCGGGCCTCCTGGCCCGCGAAAGACAAACGCAACCGCCGCCAGCCGATCACAATTCCGGTGATCGAGAACACCAGCCCGAGCCCACAGAGGCCCACGATGAGGACATCGCGGATGTGGGGGTGGGCCATGAGGGTTGGAAGGTCGAATGTGTGCAGCGCGCTGTAGGCCCAGCGGTAAGCCCGCCGCGACGAATCGAGCCTCTGCAACACGCTGCCGTCTGCGCCATCGATGTCGAACCAGAGGGCACCGCATCGGGAACGGTAGACCGGCGCGCCCGGAACGATGGAGTGCGCGGGATAGTCGTCGTCAGCCGCAAGCACGGACGGTGCGTCGCAGCCGGTTGCGATCTGCGTCATCAGGTTTCCGATCGCCTGCGCGCTGATGACCGGCGCCTCCCCACCGTCTGGCCGGATCACAACCTGCTCCCCGAGACCAATCCGCTCCCGTCGATAGAGACTGCCGCCGAAGGCAAACCACTCGACCTCGCGAGCCGACGGCGATAGGGGCCGGCGATCGAACGACAAGGCTGCGGTCCAGTCCGGCGAAGCATTGATCACGCCCGCCTCAGCCGGACTCAACTGGCCGCGCGAGAATAGCCGGCCATGGTCCATCGAGAGCCAACCGCTGAAGATCCAGGTCAGCACGAACGTTGTCGCGAAGAGACCAACGACGTGATGAAAGGCATGCCAGCCACGGTATGGCGATGATATCTGCCGCCCGCGAATCCTGATCCGCACAAAACCAAGCACCGCGCCCAGCACCGCCGCGATCAAGGCCAGGAGCGACAACGTCCAGACCACGCCGTCCCACAGCACCCAATTGCTTCTGAGAGACGTCGGATAGATCCAGTGCAAAACGCTGCCGGCGAGATTCCATCCACGCTCGCTCCGTGTGGTATCCAGCACGACCTCGCCGGTCGCAGATGAAACGTAGACCTCCGTTCCGGCGAGGTCGCCGAGGGCCACACGAAACAGAGGCCGGTGGCGATCGAAGCCGTTCGGAACGCTCCATTGATCGTAGTCGGCTTGTGCAACGACAGCCGCACGCGCCGCATCGAGCCCGCGTTGACGCGCATAGGTCCGGGCGATGGTGAGCGCGACTTCGGGCGACCGCACCGATGCATCATTCCCGTCAGTAGCGTGGATCGCGCGCAGTCGCGAGGGCCCCGAGACGATATAGACCCGCTCCTTGCTCCGCTGAACCAGGCGCACGCGCGTGGCATCGCTGATGCCGCTTGCAGCCAGCGCATCGGCAACTGCCATCGCACTCGCTGCTTGATCCAGCGGCCTCAGGCCGGCAAAGCGCTCCGCTTCCGTCAACGACGGAAACGGCACGAAGTGCATCACGATGCCGGTCGAAAACCACATCGCGAACAGCAGGCCGAACGCGATCCCGAGCCAGCGATGCGAGAGGACGATCGCGCCCATGATGCGTTCAATGCCTTACCATTTGAACGCCGCCGAAATTTCGTACGTGCGCGGCGCGCCCAGCAAGATCTGGTCAGGATAAAACGGATCGCCCCAGATCGCATAGCGCTTGTCGGTGAAGTTGCGCACCCGGAAGGTCAAGCGAGCCTGATCGACCGCAGAGAGCACCGTCTTGGGGATATCGACCAAAGCATAGATGTCCCCCACCGTGTAGGCGTTCAGCGTCACCGTGTTGGCATCGGTGTTATAGCGATCGCCGACATGGCGGCCGACGATGCCGAAGTCCACGGGCCACGTGGTCAGGAAGCGGTACGACGCGCCAGCATTGGCGACGATGCGCGGCACGTTCGGCGGCGTATTGCCGGAGAACGATCCACCGACGAAATTGTAATCGGCGTAACGCGCATCGACATAGGCAATGTTGCCCCACAGCCGCAAAGGCTCGATCGGCCGCACCGATGCGGCGAGCTCGACGCCCTTCGACTGCTGCCGCCCGGCAATGTTAAGCTGCATGCCGCCGGCCGCGGCATAGACGTTCTTGCGCAGGATATCGTAGGCCGAGAACGACCACTCCGCCCGGTTGTCCCAGAGCAGGTGCTTGACGCCGGTCTCATACGTGCGCGAGGTCGTCAGGTTGAGCGGATCGGTCGGATTGAGCAGAAAGATGTTATTGGCGGAGATGTCGGCTCCGGTGGCGTATTGGCTGAAAAAGGTCAGGCCGGGTACGGCTTCCCAATTGTAGCCGATACGGCCCGTCACCGGCGCCCAGGATTTCGAGAACGGGAAGTTCGCCTTCTCCAGGCCATTCACGTCGGTCGAGTTGCGGTCGAGGCCGATATGCTCGACGCGCAACCCGCCGACCAGCGCAAAGCTGCGGGTCAGCTTCAGGCGATCTTCGAACGACAGCGCCTCGTTGTCGATGCGCGCGGTCTGCTGCTGCGTCGTGAGCAGGCCATAGTAGCCGCGAGGTGGATCAACCAGCGAGACGGAATCGTCGGGGAAGTTGGCTGCGCCCGGCCTGACAAAATCGAGATAGCTTGACGAAAGCGTCGTGACCAGACGATTGTCGAAGCCCGCAATATTCGCATCCCACGTCAGGTCCGTGATATTGCCGACGAGGCGCTGGCTGTGCGCGACGTAGAAGCGCTCACGATCGACCAGGCTCGTCCCAGAGTTGAACGCCTCGACCTCGTTGTTGAACCATGTGCGCTCCGCCCCATAAGCATAGGCCTGGCTCTTCAGCGTCAGGTCGGGCGCCAGCTTCAGCTCGAAGCCGCCACGCAGCCAGACCTCCTGTGCGACGTTGCGGTTGTCCAGGACATTGTAATTGGTATTGAAGGTGCGGTCGTCGATCGTGACCGGTCCGAGATTCGTTCCGTTGAAATTCGAGACATAGCTGCCGGAGAGGATTCCGGTCGTCGCATGCGAGCCGCTGAATGCGACCGGCACCAGCGGCGCACCCCAATACGCCCTCCCGCGGTCCTCGCGGTACTCGATCGCGCCCCAGACCTTGAGGCTGTCGGTGATGCGGTAGTTGAGCTGGCCGGAAACGTCGAGGGTCCTGGTGTTGGTGTCGTCGGCGAAGCCGTTGAGCGACGAGCGGCTGATGTCGAACCGGTAGTCGAGGCCCTGCACGTCGGTGCTGCCGCCGGAGCCGTAATGTGTACGGAACGAGTTCAACGAATC
>NZ_JBVVOZ010000029.1:0-86229 GCF_055807395.1 Bradyrhizobium sp. Kon10
ATCTGGATGGCTGAAACGAAGGTCGCCGCCGAGCTGGCGTTCGACGCCTTCATCGAGAGCTACGCGCTGAAATACGAGAAGGCGGCCGACTGCCTGAGCAAGGATCGGGACACGCTGCTGGCTTTCTACGACTTCCCGGCCGAGCACTGGAAACACTCGCGCGACCAACCCCATCGAAAGCACCTTCGCCACCGTGCGCCACCGCACCATCCGATCGAAGGGCTGCCTATCCAACAGGACGGCGCTCGCGATGGTCTTCAAACTGCTTGAGGCCGCGCACAAAAGCTGGCGTCGTCTCGATGGCCACAACCAGTTGCCAAAACTCGTTCTTGGTGTGACATTCAACGACGGGATCGAGGTCGTCGCTAAACCGACTGACCGTCAGCCCATAACCGCCGCCGCCTGACCGGCTCAGGCCGTCACCAAAATTTGGCGATAGCTCGGTTACCCGCTGCTGACGGACTGTGTCTCCGTAGAAGCGCTCCCTCTGAGCCGAGGTATTTCGTCTAAGGTTTTCAATCGCTATTGGCTGTTATTGAACAGCGTGAGCGTATGACCTGGGATAAGCGGAAGGCGAGGCGTGTTCAATTTGGACATGAGCACAGAGCCACTCTCTTGGGGGCTGATGGAACATGGTGGCGCGATTGCGTATTCATCGATGTTTCTGGCGCGAGACTGCGAATAAGTGGACCGACGGATGTCCTGCAATAGCGTCGGTTTTTCCTATTGCTGTCCACGACCGGGCTGGCATTCCGGCGTTGCGAACTGGTTCGACTGAACGGGCAGGAAGTCGCGCTGCGGTTTGTGACAAGGTGGACTGTTGGGGGGCGCCCGCCGCTCCGGGCGACGTTTCCAACGCCAGGGTCAGACTGAGCGAAGGAATCACTATTCCGACGTGTCGCGCCATCGCGAACGATCAGCGGGTTTACCCCAACGACCCTCGGTGTGCCCGTTCCGTCGCATTCGGTAGGCGGGCGCCCGCGGCGGGTACGCGCTGCCGATCGCGTGTTTTCATGCCTTGGGAGGACATGCTTTCACGTGCTCATGGGCTGCGACAGGTCCGGAGAGAGTCAATCAGCCTGCAAATTTTGCAGGCCGAATGCTGGCCGCCATCATCACCCCTTCTCGCTGCAATATTGCCCGCATCAAGCATTCGGCCGGCTGCTACATCGAAGGATCCCAGCGATCGGAGATCAGGGCCCACTTAAAGGCTGTCGCTGGGCCGGGAGCGACGTTCTTTTCCCGAATGCCATGATTCTCGCGATCACGGCGGACGCAAAAGGGGTGAATTGGCGTACTGCACCGCGGTTCGGATCGACAAGCACAAGCTTGAAACTGATTTATGCGGCTGCGGTTTCGAAAGGTCGCTGCGAGCTTAAATCCCGAAGGCGTTAGGTCGATCCGCTACAATCGACCTGAGAGTTCGAGAAAGCCGGCGCTGAAGGACATGGGAAAAGGTCCGGCAAGCTACGCGATCGCCTGAATGGAATTCGAGAAAACGCTTGCTGGCCGATCCAAGCCGTAGTGATCGCGCAGCGTTTTGCCCGCGTAGTCGTGCCGGAACAGACCGCGCTTGCGCAGGATCGGCACGACCTGCTCGGCGAAGATGTCGAATCCGCCGGGTAGCCAAGGCGGCATGACGTTGAAACCGTCGGCCGCGCCGTTCTCGAACCATGTCTGGATGTTGTCGGCGATCTTTTCCGGCGGACCAGCAATCACCCAATGGCCGCGTGCCCCCGCCAGCCGATGTACCAGTTGACGAAGGGTCGGCTTCTCGCGATCGACGATATCGACCACCAGCTTGAAGCGGCTGGCGACGCCGCGCGCGCCGCCCGTATCGATCAAATGACGGGGAAAGGGATCGTCGAGGTCAAACCCTGAAAGGTCGAGACCGAGCATCTGACGCAACTGGGTCAGCGAATACTCTGGCTGGATCAGGTCGTTGAACTCTGCCTGCAGTCGGTCGGCCTCAAGCTGTGTGCTGCCGATGAAAGGACTGATGCCGGGCAAGATCTTGATCTGATCCGGGCTGCGATCGAAGGCGCGAGCCTGGCGCTTGATGTCGGCGTAGAACTCCTGGGCGCTCGCCAGTGTCTGATGCGCGGTGAAGATCGCCTCGGCGAAACGTGCTGCAAAGGCCCGTCCATCGTCGGACGACCCTGCTTGGACATAGACCGGCCGTCCCTGAGGCGTCCTTGAGATGTTCAGCGGCCCACGTACACGAAAATGCTTTCCGACGTGATTGATTGCGTGGATCTTGCCGGTGTCGGCGAAAACACCCGAGATGGGATCGTTGACAAGCGCGTCGTCCTCCCAGCTGTCCCAAAGCCGTGTGATCACGTCGAGATACTCCCGCGCCCGCTCGTAGCGCTCGTGATGCGGAGGATGCTCGGGCAGGCCAAAGTTCTGCGCGGCCTGCGGCGAACTCGTGGTCACGATGTTCCAACCCGCGCGGCCAGAACTGATATGATCGAGCGAGGCGAACAGTCGCGCCAGATTGTACGGCTCGGTGTAGGTCGTCGACGCCGTCGCGATCAAGCCGATCCGACTGGTAGCCGATGCGATCGCCGTGAGCAGGGTGATCGGCTCGAGCCGAAACCGCTGGGCATAACGGACATTGTCCGCCAGCGCCGGGCCATCGGCAAAGAAGACCGCGTCGAACTTGTGCGCCTCGGCGCGCTGCGCCAGCTCCTGATAGTAGGCGACGTCGAGAATACGGTCGGATGCTGAATCCCTGTGACGCCAGGCAGCCTCGTGATGACCGTCAGGATAGATGAAGAAATTGAGCGAAAGCTGCCTTCGTTCGCTCATGTCTGAGATCCGCATGCATTGGGAGCTGTAGGAAGCGAAACTCTACGTCTGCATCCGGTTTGATGTCGATGAAATGAATTTGCATTGTTGAGTTGGATGCAAGCATGAACCTTGCGAGCGGAGCGCCAAGCGAAGATCAGGGCATGCGCCAGCACGAGAAAGGGTGACAGCTGCAGCAACTTCATCACTAATCCCGAGCATTGGTGCGTTGCTTCGGTCAAGATTGTATCCCTTTTCCGATCCGACGAGGCGTCATCATTGCAAATCTTTCGGCGTGAGCATCGATCGCAAAGCGTTCGTTACCTATCGCCAAAAACAAAGCTGATTTCGTTTCATTGACTGGCGGCAGATCGCCCGTACCATTCAGAACCTGAACACAAGGGCCCGTCATGCTCCAATTTGACCCCGGCGATCGATGTTGCGGCTCCGGCCGTGTGCGGGAGCATGTTGCGGCCGAATAGGCCCTCAGCCTGAAATGACCTGATTTATCTCCGCCGTCGCTCTTGCGACCGGCGTTCGGCGGAGCATTGCCTTGGGGATAGCATGACGAGAAACGATCATGAGCAACACGACAACCATCGACAACGTCATTCCGCTCGCGGACATCGTCAAGCGAGCGGCGCGGCTCGGCGCGGAGATCAGGAACATCAAGTTATCGGGCGATCTCGGCGACGAGACCGTCCGTGCCATCAACCAGGTGCTGCTCGAGCATAAGGTCATCTTCTTTCGTAACCAGGAGCATCTCGACGATGCGGAGCAGGAGCGCTTTGCAACCAGGCTCGGCAAGCTGGTCCCCCATCCGACGGTCGGGGCGACCAAGGGGACGTCGTCGATCCTGGAGCTGGATTCCGGTCGAGGCGGTGGCCGCGCGGACCAATGGCATACCGACGTCACATTCGTCGATGCCTATCCGAAGATCTCGGTGCTGCGCGGCGTGGTGATCCCGCCCTATGGAGGCGACACGGTGTGGTCGAACACGGCGGCAGCCTATCTCGATCTGCCGGCACCGTTGCGCAAGCTCGCCGACGAGCTGTGGGCGATCCACAGCAATGCCTACGATTACGCCGTGAAGACGCAGGCAACTGAAGCGGATAGGAAGCACTTCGACGAGGTGTTTACCGGAACGATCTACGAAACCGAGCATCCGGTGGTGCGTGTTCATCCGGAGACCGGCGAACGCACCCTCGTGCTCGGAAATTTCGTCCAGCGTTTCGTTGGGCTGCCGAAGTATGACGGCCAGAAGCTGTTCGAGCTGTTTCAGTCGCACATTACCGCGCCGGAAAACACCGTGCGTTGGAGCTGGAAGACCGGCGACGTGGCGATCTGGGACAATCGCGCCACGCAGCATTACGCGGTCAACGACTACGGCGATCAGCACCGCATCGTCCGTCGCGCCACGATCGATGGCGACGTGCCGCTCAGCGTGGACGGCCGGTCCAGCGTGACTCGCGTCAAGACATCCAAACCTCACGCCGCAAAAGCCGCTTGATTCAAGTCCACTCCAGGAAAGTCATGAAATGAACGCGATAAGTCGAATCCTCCACCCGACAAGGCAGACCATGCGCAGGGCCGCGCGAGTTCTGTTGGCCGGCGCCGTCGCGCTCGGCCTTGCGGCCCCGGCGTTCGCCGAGCCGCCGCTCGACAAGGCCGAGATCCTTACCAGGGTTGGGCGGGACAGGTGACGTTTACCGAGCTGGCCGAGAACCTCGGCTATCTCGCGCCGCTGAAACTGAAATGGGTCGGCAATACCATCAGCGGGCCACAGGATATTCAGACCGTGGTCACCGGTGACATCGACATCGGCGGCGCGTTCTATGGCGCGATCCTCAAGCTGATCGCGGCGAAAGCGCCGATCAAGGCGGTGGTCGGCTATTACGGCTCCGATGCCAATACCTATTATGGCTACTTCGTCAAGGACGACAGTCCGATCAAGACCGCGCGCGACCTCATCGGCAAGAAGGTGGCGGTCAATACGCTGGGCGCACATCTGGAGTTCGTATTGCGCGAGTACCTGGGTAGGTCCGGCCTCAGCGCGAGCTAGGCCAAGCAGGTCACGCTGGTGGCGATCCCACCGGTGAGCGGCGAGCAGGCGTTGCGCCAGGGCCAGGTCGAGGTGAGTGCGCTCAGCGGCGTCTTGCGCGACAAGGCCCTGGAGCGCGGGGGCATCCGCTCGCTTTTCAATGACACCGATCTGTTCGGCCAGTTCACCGGCGGTGCCTACGTGTTGCGAGACAAATTCATCAAGGACAATCCCAATGCCTCGCGCAAGCTGGTGGAGGGGATTTCGCAGGCGATCGCATGGGCCCAGACCACACCGCCGGAACAGGTCAGGGCCCGGTTCGACAAGATCATCGCCGAGCGCAAGCGCAATGAGGATGCCTCCTCCATCAAGTACTGGAAGAGCACGGGCGTTGCCTCCAAGGGGGCGTGATCTCGGACGCCGAAGTCCAGGTCTGGATCGACTGGCTGGAGAAGGACGGCCTGTTCAAACCGGCTCAGGTCAAGGCATCTGATACCTATACCAACTCCTTCAACTTCTTCCGTCCCGGCAAGACGGCGGAGGCCCGATGACCTCGGTCAAGATCCGTATCGAGCAAGTCCGCAAGGAGTTTTTCCTGCGTGGCGAAGGGGGCGAGCAAAGAAAGCACTTTGCCGCGCTTGAGGACACCACGCTCGATGTTCGCTCCGGCGAGTTCCTGGCTCTTGTCGGCCCCAGCGGCTGCGGAAAGTCCACCTTGCTCGATCTGCTGGGCGGTCTCACGCTGCCCACTAGCGGCCGGATTCTGCTCGATGGGCGGCCGATTGCCGGACCGGGTCGCGACCGCGGCATCGTGTTCCAGCAGTATGCGCTGTTTCCTTGGCGCACCGCCGTTGAGAATGTCGAGTTCGGGCTCGATATCGCCGGGCTCAAGCCCAAGCAGCGGCGCGACATCGCGCGGCATTTCCTTGACCTGGTCGGCCTGTCCGGCTTTGCCGACCGCTACCCGCACGAGCTCTCCGGTGGCATGAAGCAGCGCGTCGCGATCGCCCGGAGCCTCGCCTACGATCCGGAGGTGCTGCTGATGGACGAGCCGTTCGCCGCACTCGATGCTCAGACCCGCGAGACGCTGCAAGGAGAATTGCTCCGGATCTGGCGTGCCACCGGAAAAACCATCGTTTTCATCACCCATGGCATCGACGAGGTGATCGTGCTCGGCCAGCGGGTGGCGGTGATGACGTCGCGCCCGGGCCGGATCAAGCAGGTGTTCGACATTCCAGATGTGCTGCGCAGCGAAGATGGCGACGTACGCTCCCTAGCCGAGTTCGGCCGCGTGCGTCACGACGTTTGGAGTCTGTTGCGCGAGGAAGTGTTGAAAGCCCAGCAGCGACAGTTGGCCGGCGCCATTGACTCGCGGGGTGCCGCCCGCAAAGTGGAAGAGGTTGCACATGTCTAGTCTCGAAATGTTGACGTTGCTGGAGGTTGCGCACGGGCGCCGAGAGCCGCTCGCCAGCGTGGAAAGACCGGGATCGCCAGTGGCGGACCGCATTCGCGCCGCGGTCCGCGGGCTGGCTGCCTTCGGGCACCGCTCAATGCTGCTGATTGTCCTGCTGGCGGTCTGGGAGGCAGCTCCGAGGCTCGGGCTGATCGATGCCGTGTTCCTGCCCCCCTTCTCGGAGGTCATCGCTGCGGGCTGGCAGCTTGCGCAATCCGGCGAGCTCTACGATGACGTCTCCGCCAGCCTGTTGCGCGCCTTGAGTGGATTTCTGATTTCGGTCGCGTTGATCGTCCCGCTCGGCCTGGTCGCCGGTTGGTATGCCCGGCTCGGTGATCTCGTCAATCAGTTCATCGAGGTCTGCCGCAATACCGCGCCCCTCGCGCTTCTGCCGGTCTTCATCCTGCTTCTCGGCATCGGCGAAACGTCTAAGATCACGATGGTGGTCTATAGCTGCGCGTGGCCGCTGCTGCTCAACACCGTTGCCGCGGTGAAACAGGTCGATCCGTTGCTGATCAAGTCGGCGCGGACCATGGGTGCAACCCCGCAGCAGCTGTTTCGCAAGGTGATCCTGCCGGCAGCGCTTCCCACCATCTTTGTCGGGATACGCCTCGCCAGCGCGTCGGCCATGCTGGTGCTGGTGGCGTCCGAAATGGTCGGCGCGAAGGCCGGCCTGGGCTATCTCATCATCAACAGCCAATACAGCTTCCTGATCCCGCAGATGTATTTCGGCATCCTCGGGATCACCGTCATCGGGCTGGCGTCCAATGCCGTTCTCGAAGCGCTGGAGCGGCGTTTCATGCGCTGGAAGGCGCTAGTCACGGCATAATCCGTCAGCTCCACATGTGATGATTAGCCGACGCAGCGCGCGATTGAGATTGTTCCGCTCAGAGGAGTGCACGATGACAAGCCAACCCATCGCGCCGAGTGCGTGTCCGCCCCGCCGGGATCGGTCGAGTTCAACGCCGACGTGCTGGTCCTCGGCGGCGGACCTGCGGGCACTTGGGCTGCGGTGAGTGCGGCGGAACGCGGGGCGCGCGTTGTGCTGGCAGACAAGGGTTTTTGTGGCACGTCCGGGGCTACCGCTGCCGCCGGCACGGGCGTGTGGTACGTCGACCCGGCTCCTGCGCTTCGCGAGGCGGCGATGGCCAAGCGCGAGAAGCTGGGCGGGCAGCTCCAGGACCGACGTTGGATGGCGCGCGTCCTCGAGCAAACCTACCTGCAGAGCAGCCGGCTCGCCGATTGGGGCTATCGTTATCCCACCGATGACGAGGGCAAGTCGCAGCGCACCTCGCTGCAGGGCCCAGAATACATGCGCCTGATGCGCAAGAGGACCAAGCAGGCTGGCGTCACCATTCTAGATCATAGTCCTGCGCTCGAACTGCTCGTGGACGACAATGGCGCCGTTGCTGGTGCCAGCGGCCTGCGCCGGCAGAAGCATGATCGCTGGACGGTGCGGGCCAAGGCGGTCGTGATTGCGACAGGCGGCTGCGCGTTCCTGAGCAAGACCCTGGGATCGAATATCCTGACCGGTGATGGCTACCTTATGGCGGCGGAGGCTGGCGCTGAATTCAGCAGCATGGAATTCTCCAATCCATATGCAATCTCGCCGGCCTTCGGCTCGGTAACGAAAACCCTGTTCTACGGTTGGGCGACCTTTACCTATGAAGACGGCAGCGTTGTCCCCGGCGCGGCGTCGAAGGGGGGGCGCTCGGCTATTGCCCGAGCGCTGCTCGAGGGCGCGGTCTATGCGCGGCTCGACAAGGCTGACGATGACGTGCAGTACCAGATGCGTGCGTCGCAGCCGAACTTCTTCCTGCCATTCGATCGCACCGGCGTCGACCCGGTTAGCAATCGCTTTGCGGTCACGCTTATGCTCGAGGGCACCGCTAAAGGCGGCAGCATCAGAACCATCCTTTTTGTATCAGGGCACTCCTAACGATGATGCGAGGGCAAAAGCCGCCGACTAGCAGAAGAGGGGGCGCCTAACCGCGCCTCCTTATCGCTGCTACGGAACGAGCCTTCTCCGGCCCAGCGAGGAATTGAGCTGGTTCGTAAGGTGCTGGCTGAACGAGATATCCGATGGTGTAAACCCGTTGGGGCCCGTTGGCCCGAAAGTCAGAAGCAGCTCGTGCGTCCGCGTTCGGTTCACGTTGAGTATTGGCGTCCCGCCGCCCGAGAGCGGGATAAGCTTGAATTGCGGACTTACGCCACCGCTCGATACCACAACGAACTTAAGATCGTAGCTATAGACGTCGACCTTTTCGGGCTTCTTGTCTCCCGTCGGCTTCGATGAAAAAAGTAGATCTGCCGCCATCACGTGATCGCGCAAAAAGCGCTCGATCCCCAGGTCGGACTTCACGAACAAAGAGCTGACATTCTGATTGATCGGCCAGTCCTCCATATCGCACATTTTCTTGTTTTTGCCTGGGCCAGCGATATTGGCGACACCCCAATAGGAATAGGTCGTATCTGTGCGCGTCGCCGTCGACGATAGCTCTCCTGAAACGCCGACGCCCCAGCTGCGGCCGATCGAATTGCCGGATTCCATTCCATCCGTCAGCGTGCGGTTGTAGGTGAGGCTAGGGGTGACGGCCGAGCTTTCGGCGATCGTCAGCGTCATCTGCAACTGGACGCCATAGTCGGGCGGTATCGCCGGTCCAAAGTTGGTGTGGATCTTATTAACTTCGCGTATCGCCCTGATGGTCTCGCAGAAGATATTGCGCTTGATGTTGAACACCATGTCCGTGCCGATGTCCTGAGCCTCCCAACCTTCGGTAAGCTTGGGCGGTGTGAAGCCGCAGCCGGCGAGCGGCAGCGTTAGGACGAGCGCCATCGCGGTGACCCTCGAGGAGTGACGAGACATGTTTGGTGCCTTACTCGGGTAGCTGAACGCCGGAATCAGGCCTGATCTGCTTTAGGAGTTCGGTTGCCTCTCCACGCGGCAAGGCCTTGATTGTCACTTCGAAACCCGGATCCGCCTTCTTGACGACAAAGTGGCCCTGGTCACCGGCAGACTTCGCGAGCTCGGGTAGCAGTTCGCTTGGTACGTCGCCGAGCACGAAATCAAAATTTTCGCCGGACTTCATAATGCGCAGCGCATCGATCTTGGGGTAGCACAGGCTTCCCCACAGTCGTTCATCAGGTAGGCATGGCGGAGGGTGTGGGGGCATATTCGTCTCCTGAGTATCATTTCCCTGCATGCAATAGATACGATCAGGCCACGGAGCGGGTGGGGTCGCAAGTCACTGCCGAAGTTGGTGAGTTAAAATCTTTGGTTGTTACCAAATTACAACACAATGAAAGCGTGCTTGCATCTAGAACGCCAGTGCGCACCTAGCACTGCATCCGCTTCGTCCCAGTTCCAGTCAACCGGCAGATCTGCGCATGGATTTTTTTTGAGTTTATTCTTCTTTACGCGTACTTCCGATACTTCGATTTTCGCCTGGTGGGCGGTGAACGACTTACGCATTATCGGCTCTGGCGCGCGCTCTTTACACCGCGCGAGAGTTTCAATGAGCAATACTTGGCCGACCGTGTGGGGCTGTCGGTCCATCCAGCCAAGGCATGGTGGTCTTTCGTCCGTCCGATCATTGTCATGCTACCGGTTTATGGGGCAGGGTCGTTTTCGCCTCAAACAACATCGATGTTTGCTGCGGTTGGTCTCATTCTCCTCCTCTCGCCGCTCGGAATGCCCGCGCCGAAGCCCTTGCACAGGACATATCCGCTTTCGGAGACCTTCGGAGCTCGCCTCAGCGCTGCCTTCAACAGTCTGATTGCAACGGGACTGCTCAGTCGCGTGTTTTTTTTCTGGTGCGGAAGCTGACGGGGCACGCAGTTAGGTTCGATTGGTTGTTTGTGAGATTCAGCTTGTTCCCCACTGTCCCTGCGGAAGCCCATTCCGAAGAAATCGCCGCAGCCGCGTGGTTAATCGCTATCTTCATGGTCTTCATCAAATCATGTGTCTGGACCAAAGCGGTCATCACTCAAGGCCCCGACGGTTTCGGGTACGGGCCCTCGGCGCACTGCCGATCAAGACGGACACCGCGCACATGAACAGCCTGAAGAGTGTTGTGTGGTTCGCTGCAGGCATAATAGTTGGTTGGTTAGCGCTCTGCTTCGTCTATAACTACACTGCTCTCCTGGCTAGGTACGAAGATTGGGGTGGCAAAAGGACAGTAGATATATTGATGCTGATTGGATTTTTGACTGGCCACACTTTTTAATTGGGCGTTTGTAGAGCTCTCGTGTTGGGGTGGACGGCAAAGCCGATGGGTCAAAGTTCTGCGCTATTTACACCCACGGGTAAGCGTTCATAAAACGCTTTGCGACTGCGACAACCTGAAGTCTCGCCAAGTTGCCTATGCCTTGTATTGGTGGAATATAGTATTTTGAGCTATCTCTCACTCGGCCTCGAGTCGAATTCCAAAATCTGTCAAGCCCAACAAAGAGTTAGACACAGGACGGTTGCCTGTTCGGCATATAGATCGTTAAATTTCTTCTCGCTCCGACCATCGGCCGAGTTGCCGGGAACCAATAGATGCTGCTGCTTCACATATCCGATATCCATTTTAAGGCCCCGCAATGCTTGAACCCGGACATGGATCCCGATCGCGGCGTGCGCACCCGTCTCGAACGGCACCTTGCGACCCAGATCGCGAGGTTGGGCAAGGTGGACGCAATTCTGGTCGGCGGCGACGTGGCCTTCAAGGGTGATCCGTCGGAGTATGGTGTCGCGAAAGCCTGGCTGCTGAAGCTCGCCAAGGACACCGGTTGCCAGGTCGAGCGGATCCTAGTCATTCCTGGGAATCACGACGTCGACCGCGACGCGATCTCGAAGGCGATGAACACCCGTAACGCGCAGCGCGCGATCGCGCACGAGAAGCAGTGGCGGGAGAGCGTGTTTTCGGCGCAACTGAGCGACGCTTCGACTGGCGAGGCGCTCTTTCATGGACATAGAGCTTACAACGAATTCGCCGCACCGATGCACTGTCAGGTTTGGCCAGGTCGCATTTGCTGGAAGCAGGACTTGGATCTGTCGCCGACCGTCAAACTCCGGATCCACGGCCTCACGTCGACGATATTGTCGGGTCGTGACGGCAAGGACGATCAAAGGCCTTCGCTCTATGTCAGTCCGCTGCAGACCGCCTTGGATCCCGTTCCAAATGTGGTGAACCTGGTGATGTGCCATCATCCGTTCGATTGGCTGATAGACGGGGATGAGGTGGAAGACGCCTTGAATCGACGGGCGACTTTCCAGATATTCGGTCACAAGCACAGGCAACGCCTGCTGCAAGAAACGAACTTCGTGCGATGGGCCGCAGGCGCGGTCAATCCGTCGCGGAGCGAGAACCAATACGAACCGGGCTACAACCTGGTCAAGATCAACGTGCTGGGAGCAGGCAAGGACCGATGTTTGTCGGTCGAGACACACCAGTTCACCTATCAGTCGAATCCGGAGGGCTTCCGCCCCATCAAAACCTCGGGAGACGAAGACGTATTCCGGCACACCATTGCATTTCCGGAGGATACGATTCCGGTATTCGATGATCCTGCCGTTACCGCCGGACTTGCGGTAGTGTCGCCGGTAGCGATGATTTCCAGCGCCACCGACGCAGAGGCTGCCATGGGAAGCGAAGTCACTCGCAACATAGTTAGTCGCTTTTGGGATTTGGCGTCGAGCGATAGACGGCGGATCGCGTTGGAGCTTCGGCTGATCAGCGAGGAAGAAATCGCGTTGCCGGAGCCCGAGCGATACGGGAAAGCGCTTATTAGAGCAAAGGAACGCGACCTGTTGGAGAGGCTGGCCCAATTGGTTGCGGAGAGAGAGGGGTAGATGATGGCTGAACGCAAGGTCGTTCCGATGCATCCGGATTTCGCTCGTTGGTATGGCGAAGTGTCCTTCGACGAGGAACTGGCGCAGGCCAGATGGGCGGGCGTCGATCAAGTCGTGGCCACGCGGAATCGCGCGACGGTCGAGGTCTTAACGAGATTGGCGTTCGACACCAAGGCCGGTGCCGCAGGACACAAGAATCCGGTATTGGCCGGCAAGCTCAAGCAATTCCATGAGGCCTTCGCGGCAACGGGAGATTACGATCCGGCGGCGGGCAGGGAAAACCAAATCCTTGCGGCCTGTGCGCTCGTGCAATTGTTCGGATCCTATTCGATCGCGGCTCTCGCGGTCACTACGACCGCGTTCGGCGGCGCTCGCGCGACGCAGTTGCCTATGGATCTGGTCGGCATCGCCGAACAGGCGATCAAGAAGTTAGGATCGACCCGCCGCCAGCGGCCCGATCTTGCAGGTCTCCAGGTCGCTGCCCCCGAGATCGATTGGAAGCCCGACTTGTCGCAGGTGCAACCGAATGCGCCTCAGACCCTCGAGCCGACGCTGAGCGGCCTTCGGGATGCGGTAGAAGCCGCGCTCCAAACGTCCGTCGCGAAGGTCAATTCGTCGATCGACAAGATGGGCGCGTACATGCGCGTCGCCGACGAGGAATTGCAGATGCTTTGGTGGCTGCTCGGCGAACGCAGCTTGGATCTGAATGTGCCGTTCGACAAGGTCGACCAAGCGATGCAGCCGCTCATCTTCGCCCGAGAACTCATTGGCAGAACGGCATCCAGCCCCGGCCCATTGGCGCTTCCGGCTCTGTTGTCGCGGGCCGGCCTCAAATCCCGTGGGAAATTGGCTGTCGTAACGGCCACCAACGCAGTCTCCGACACATGGGCGACCGAGACTATCGAAACGGTATCGGCATCGCCGATCACAACGCCAATTCACTTCGCGCTGGACAAGCGTGTCGAGACCGGGGATCCGGAATCTTGGGCGAAAGGCTGGGCAGCGGTGACTGGACTGAGCGAAAATGAAGCGGTTTCGCCCCTGATGCTCGGCGAGTTGTTCTACCGCGAGCGGTTGTTCCTGAAGTACGAGTGAGGCGTGTCGGTCGATGGCCCCGGTGGAGGTGACCTGTTCGAATCCGGACTGCCGCGTGGCAGTCGACGGTAAGTGCGTCGAAGGCTTCCAGCTCAAGGAATGCCAATTTTACGGCAAGGAACCCTCGGAAGAAGCGGGAGGAGATGCTCAAGCGGCGGAGCCGGCCAAGTCGGGCGTCGATCTCGAGGCGGGAACGACGCTGAATTCCGTCAGGGCCGGCTCTGTGTTGCGCCTAATGCCTTCCAGAGTCGTCGCGATCATCGGGATGCACGATTGCGGGAAGACTAGTCTTTTGGCCGGCATATACGACGCGTTTCAGGAAGGAGAGGTTCACGGCATTTCTTTTGCGGGCTCGTCGACACTGCACGGTTTCGAGGAAATCTGTCACGACTCTCGGGTAGCTTCGAAGCGTGGTATCGCGCACTCGCAGCGGACTAAGCGAGGAGAGGTGGCGTTCTACCACCTCGACGTGAAGATGCCCGGAGACGACGGACTTGCGTCGTTGCTGCTCGCAGATCGATCGGGAGAAGAATACGAAGAAGTGGCGGACGATATCTCCAACGCTCAGCCGTTGTTCGAGTTGCGCCGTGCGGACACAGTGACGGTTCTCGTCGACGGCAGCCGGCTGTGCGATCCGGATACTAGGCACGACGTGTTGGGTGCGATCCCGCCGATCGTGCAGTCGCTTCGAGAAGCAGAAACGTTCGTCCGTCGTCCGCAGATGGCGGTCGTTCTGACGAAGAACGACGAGGTATTGGCTTCCGGCAAGGCGGCCGTTGCAGCTTCCGACTTCGACCGTTTGGTCGCGCTGCTTAAGACGCGGTTCGAGAGCGACTTTGGAGAAATCTGCCACTTCGTGACGACCGCCTCGCCTAAGAACATGGAGGTCAAGCGAGGCGATGGTCTGGGCGAGCTACTGAAATTTTGGCTACAGGCGCCAAAACCGGAGCCCTTTACGCCGATTGCGGTTTCCGACGACCGTGTTTTCTCGAAACTCGCGCTGAGGGAGGAATGATGGCCGCCGCGGAATTCGGCTTGGGGGTGTCGATCGTCGGTTTGCCGGCTTCGGGCAAGACGACGTTTCTCGCTGCCCTTTGGCACCTCATTCAAAGCGGGGAGATGGCGACGAAACTACGTTACGGTTCCATGAGCAATCAGGACTACGCCTATCTGAACAAGATCGTCCGGTTGTGGCGTAGCGCGAAGGAACAGGGGCGTACCCAGATCGCCGGAGTGAAGTCGGTAAGCATGAACCTACGCGACAATGAAGGGAGGGAGGTCCGCATAACGTTTCCCGATGTCCCGGGTGAGGAGTATCGCCGGATGTGGGAAGAGCGAAAACTCGATGAGGGTCTCGTGCCGAACCTTGATTCTAGCAACATCATGCTGCTGGTAAACGGCGATAGGATACGTGCTCCCGCCTGGATCACCGAGCGTGAGGCGTTGAAGGCGAACGTCGAAGGAGACGGGGCTGCAAAGGCAGAACCCGAAGAGTGGTTGCCCGAGCATGCGCCAACTCAGATCCAATTGGTCGACCTGCTGCAGCATTTCAGGCGAGCGCCGCTCGATCGCGGGCCGCGTCGGATTGCCGTGATGATCGGAGTCTGGGACAAGGCCGAGGGGGAGGGTAAATCGCCAGACGATTTCCTGGCTGCGAAACTTCCGATGTTCGATCAGTATCTCAAGAGTGGCCGTGACGTCTGGACCTTCAGAACCTATGGTCTTAGTGCGCAAGGCGGCGAGTACGATCAGAACGATGAAGGCAATCCGCAGGCGAAACGCCGCAAGGATGCGGAGCGTTTGCGCGATATCGATTTGGCGTCGAAGCGGATAAGACTCCTTCGCGACGGGTCCGAAACGCACGATCTGACGGAGCCGCTCGAATGGCTGATGAACTAGCGTCCGCTTTCAAGTGTCAGCAGACGTTGCACGGCTACGGCGAGGGGCATCGGCTACTCGCCGGTTCCGCATCGCTTCCGGCTCGGGACGTCAGAACCATGCTGGTTTTCAGCGATGCCGCCGGCGGCGGGACGCTACCGGCCGAAGGATATCTGACCGGATATTCGTTGATCGAGTCAGCTAAGTACGTAGTCGCGAGAACCTGGCCGGCGCCCGAAATGCCGCGTCCCGGTTGCGTGTGGACGCATTCGATTTTGATCGATTTCTCCGATCTGGCGGCGTTGCGTTCCGCTTCGTCGATATTGTCTTCGTTCCGCCGGCCCGGAACGCAAGAGCGCGAATCCTATGGGCGCGACCTGCTGCTCCCGGGCTCTTCCTCGTCGGTTCATGCCATTTCGAAGACGGCTGCGGCGGCCGGCTTGATCGATGCCGTGTACGGTCATCCGATGCAGAAGATCGTCGCCGGCCTTGATGCGGGCTTCGACGAAGATCTGGTCGTCGGGCTATGGATGCAACAGTGGCCCCGACTGCGCAGAAGTTTCCGCTTCTGCACGTTTACGACGAGCGATCGATCCACGCCGTCGGACATGTTCGACGTGCAGCTGGTGTCGAGTGCAAGCCGGATACCACGTATGAGGATTCCGGATGCGGTCGTTCCGTCACAGGAAGTTGTCGATCCCGACTTCGCTCTTGTGGTCGAAGACCTCATGAATCCGGATGCTCGAGGCCTGCGTCGGTTTTTGCGCGGAAGCGGTGGTGAGATCGCGGGCGCGCGGGCCGCGATGCGTCCCTTAAGTCGAATTTTTAACTTCGTGCAGGGACAGCCGTTCTTGACTGGCATCTCCGACGCGGTCGCGGCATTGGACGAAATTGGTTCATCCCAGGCGGTGACGGCACGAAAGTCCATCGTCGAGAGGCTGGCCCAGGATATCGAAAGCATCGACGATGCGAGCTTCGAGCTCGTATTGAACGAGGCTCGCTCGGATGGCACGAACGTCCTGATCGCGCAAAAGACGAGCGAAGAACTCTGGCGAAGGCAGCCCTCTATGTTTGCGAGCGCCCTTGCGACAGAAGATCATTTGACACAGGCGGCCAAAGCGAAGCTTGCGTCCATGGACGACGAAGCGCTCTTGGCCGGGATCAATCGTGAGCCGTCGGTCGCACTAGTGATCGCCGACCGGCGACAAGACCTACTCGTCAATCCGAAGTTCTGGTCGATTCCGGGGTTGAATGTAGAACAGGCTCTGTCGATTTCATCGTCGGCAGACGGTGCCGCGGCCATCGTAGCCGGCATGATCGCCGGCGGCGTCGATCGCGCCCACGACTGCATCCGGAAATTCGGGGCGGGTCCCGTGATCGAGGCCATCGAGCGGATCGCGGATGATGTCGAACAGTCCAAGCTCGAAGCGTGGCTGCGCGCGCTCGGCAGTCGTCGCGACGACTTGAATCATGCTTTGTCGACTGGGAGGGTGAGTTTCAGGCCGCTCCTCCTGCTTGTCGCGCGGGTCACTTATCCGGATGCGATTAGAAGTGCAGGCGGGATAGACCCGTGGCTGGAGGCATTCACGCGGGCGAGGGGATCGCTCAACCGCGAGGATGAAGACTATCTGAAGGCGTTCCTGTTGGCGCGTGCTCTCGGCTGGCAGTCTTGCGCTCAAGCGGCGCTTATCAAGGTTTCCTTCGAGGCGGTATATCGAGCTTTGGCGGAGGGGCGGTTGCCTTCTGCCGGGTGGAGCTTGCTTTATCAAGAACTGCCGTGGGTCGCCCCGTGGAACGAATGGGATCGGTGCTGGCGAGTTCGGCAAGCTGTGATCGACAGATTCGTCGACCGAGAACTAGATCCGCGGGAGTTCGCCCACCTCGTGGACGATCCGAAAATCTGGCGCGAATTGGCTGCCTCGATGGCGAAGAGTTGGCGCGGATCGAAGTACTTGGAACGCGTTCGCGACAGGCTCCAATTCTCCACCTCAGACGTGGAGCAGCGCCGGATCGCCGAGATCGACCGTTTGCTATTCTAGGCCAACGCAAGCGAAAGCATTTTCCGCCTACGAAGGGATCGCGACTGCTGCACAAAGCAACATAGGATGCGCCGAGCCGGACGTGCAGGCCAAACGGTCCGCATCAATTTCGAAGGGCGCACAGGGTTGCCAACTTGGGTTACCTTTCCACACCTGGGGTGCCACGTAAGCCTCTGAAAAGATAAACGAAAATTTGATCGCGCTGTGTTTTACTAGCATAATGCTAGCAAAACGCCGTCGTGAAAGTGTCCGCGTATAGTGGACGGGGTGCAACGGTCGCCTCGAGCCGACCACAATCTCGTTGGGTGCGGCACCGGGCATAGTTCGTCCCCTATGGCGCCGCTAAACTCCTGAAATCATTTGATCCAAAATAGATATTGGCGAGGTCCGAAGGGTGGTTACCAGGCAAAGTATGCCCCCTAAGCCGCATGCGCCAGCGACCGCAAAAATGCAGTCAAAATGGGCGTTTCCAGGATCTTGGAAGGCCTCGCATAAGAAGGCATCTCCGAAGAAGTTTCGGCTTGTTGGACTAATCGCCTTTTGAACGATCATCGACGAAGTCGCGAGGAATCGGAAAGCCGTACCCGAGCATGAGGTATGGTTGGTGGTTAAAAAACCGCCGAGCTTCCCGCTCGACGGGTTCTTTGCACGAAAACGTCAGATCGTGGGGATCTGTTTACAGCGCATCCTTAGTGGCCTTCAGCGGTCGCACGCGGACGATCTTCCGGACCGGCTTGGCTTTGAACATCATCTCTTCGCCCGTAAAGGGGTTGGTGCCCTTGCGCGCCTTGGTGGAGGGTTTCTTGACCACCACGAATTTCGCGAAGCCGGGGACGAGGAACACGCCGCTCCGTTTCAGTTCCCTATGGCCGACGTCGGTCAGCGTCTCCATGACGCTCTTAACGTCTCTCTTGGAAAGTTCGGTACTGACAGCAATCTTTTCGATCAGCTGTGATTTGCTCAGTACCCTAGCCTGCGGTCCTGCTGGGAGCAGTGGCAGCGTGCTAGGCTTGGGCCGCGTGGGACGAGGCGGCGGTCTGATCCGATAACTACGTTTCACCATCTCTCAGCCCTTGAGAAAGAAAGGCTATGCGCATTGGGACCTTCAATGCTGTGAGCCATTACTTCTTCTTTTTGGCGACCTTCTTGGTCTTCTTGGCTGTTTTAAATCGTTTTGGCGGAGGACGAACGCTGGCATGAGATTTCGGCTCGTCGACCTGTGTTGGGCCTCTACGGGTCATACAGCGCTCTCGAGGTTGCGCCTTCCGAGCAGCTTTTTCCAAATGGAAACGTGCTCAGATTCCAACTTGTACTCATAGGCATGAAACGCGATGAAGTGTCTAAGTACGCGCTGATGAGGAGGAATCCACACTCGGTTGCGACGCTTCATGTCCGGGTCGCTTGTGGTCGCATCCAAGGCTGCATTGTAAGCAAGGGCATCTAAGGCCCGGAGCGGCATCGGCTCGTCACCTGCAATGGTGAAGAGCTTTGCATTGTAGCGCTTCTCGCTTGGCTTGGGATCAAGTTCGATTTCGGCCAGCATATCGTTGTATTTTTTCTGTAGAAACTCGTGTGTTCGCGCGCGGTACCCGAAGTCGAACGTGAGTTGAGCCGTGGCAAATATAAGTACTCCAAACTCCAGCCAGCCTTCTTCGAAATGAATCAGTTTCGCTGCCTTTCCCGCAACCCCTGCACCAAGCACGATAACGAGGAAGTTTAGAAGCCTATTGGAAAGGTCGAAGAAATTTCTTCGCGCCACGTGATATATTGCGCAGCGAAGCGCATCAAACTTTGGACCAAAAACGTAACCTTCGGTATCGGGCAACGCGTCGTTGCCCGCCGTCGTAGCTTCAAGCGATAAGTCCGTCCCTTCGCTCACTTCTTCGGTGGCGGCGATGATGGGGCCGGCGCGGGGCGAATAGGAACGTGAGTGCCCGGATTGGGACTGCTTGGGCGCGGTGGCGGCGAAACGCCAATATGCCTCACGTGATCCGACATTCCTGTCTTCCCCTTAGAATGAGATATGCGAACTATAACTGATTCGCCCCTCGGATCGCGCGGTTGTGCTGTTTCCATGAATAGTAAAGAAGGTCTGGTGGCTGGCTGATGCGGGACAGTTGTCGGGGCGCTGCGGGGGGTATCTGTAGCTTGCGCTGTGCTAACATCTGACTGAAGTGTGTAGTCAGCAGCCTTCGTATCTCTTCAAATGTCATTCCGCGCTCGGTGCCGTAATGAACGAGTTGTTGAGCGGAATAGCTTGATGCCCGTGACAAGCGCAATGCTTCCTTCGGATCGGGGGTTAGTAGCGAAACCTTTACGCTCGACGACCTGTGCTTGAGCGAAGCCGCAATGCGCAATGGCCATCGAAAATAGTAGATGCCGTGACGTGACACAGCCAGATAGGACGGAACAAACACGACGAAATGCCTCACCGAAATGTCCCACCTGCGGGCATCCCGGAACCAAGGCTTTGATTTTTCGAGGAATGGTGGGCCCGGCGGGACTCGAACCTGCAACCAGACCGTTATGAGCGGCCGGCTCTAACCATTGAGCTACGGGCCCCACCCCCGAAAGGTGTCTGCGCAGGATCGTTTACAGGTCGACCAGCATTTCGGCAATCCCATATCGCTTCAGGCGAACTGGGCGGCTCGCAGATCACGTTTAGCGCAGGTGGAAGCTCGCGAGGCGCCGCCCGTCGAGGATCATGTTCAGGCGTTGCGTGCTGCCGACGAAATCGACCACAGCTCATGATGGAATCGGGATGGTGCATGCGACACGGTTTCGATTGTCCAAACCAGTATCGTCGGCGATCTCGCGTCGGGACATTGGCAGCGAGATAGCGGAGAAGCTGGTCGTCCAGGCCAAGTGTTGGCGCGGGTCGAGAGCTGAAAATCATGCGAGCACGAGCCTCGAGTACCGGGAGGGATGTTCCGGGTCGGACAGGCTGCGATGGTTCTCGCATTTTACGCCGGCAGCTCTCGCAGCTGTGTCAATGAGGTTGTAGCACCGCGACACCATGCGCGCTGGAATGACCCGCAGATCGCTAAACAACGGCGTGATCGCTGTGCGAAAGGCGGGCCGGCCCTAGAGCTGCAGAAGGTGAAGTAACGGCGCCGGTAGGCTTGGCGCGATCGGCACGTGAGCATGGCTCCGCTCGCCTGGAAACATCGGCTGAGGGCGAACAAATGAGCGGTCTTAAGCTCACCGGTTTTGCGACCATCCCGCTTCAAGGCTCAGCTTTTGGGGGGCCGTCCGATGCCCCCCATCGAGCGACCCGGTTCGGTCGATGAATCCGATCCGTCAGGTAGAAAAGACCGAGAAGCGTGTTCGATAGCAGGTTCGCCAAGGCCAATACGTACACGCACCAGAAAACCCGGAAGATGGTTGGGCGCCAAGTCGCGGCCGCTTCAGACAACCAATATTTGTCGGTGAGGAGATAGACGTAACCAACCACGTAGAGCACCAGCGTCAGGAACGCCATGTAGCCAAACAAGAACGACAAAAAGCGGCGACGGCTCAAGTTCTCAAAATAGCTCTCCGTGTTGACCGTGTGCTCGAGCCGAACAGGCGGTTCGCCAGGCATGGGGTCATCCATCTCCTGCTTGCCGAAAGTCGCTACTGCGGCCAGCGCAGCGATGAAAAACCCGGTCAGTACGCCGAGGAAGTTGCTCAGCTTCCCGATGATGTCCAGCGACCCAACAGCGTCCTTCACGAATTCGGATGAGAAGGCAGGCAGAGCAAAGAACGCCCCCAGAACTATCGGCAGGCCGTAGTCGAACTTCCACTTCTCGGGGTGAGCTATCCTCAGATACTGCAGAGGAACGAGGATCCGCCACATGGCTGTCTATCCAACGAAGTTTTTGATCTTCGAGATCAGTTCATCGCTCATCGTGTCGGAGATGTCCGGCAGAGCCTGCCGCAGTGTGACCTCAGCAGACTTGACAAACAAGGCCTCTCCAGCATCGACCCTGGCGGTGTCCACTTTGGCACTGTGAGCTTTGCTTGCTTGCGGCTCTTTCCATCGGACGCGCATCGCTTCATAGTCGTTTTTGCGCGCATATTCCTTCAGTTTTTCAATAAGGTTCAGCGCTTCACCTTTCGGCAATGCCTTCGCGATCGAGAGGCTAAGGTCACGCCGCACGGATCGAATGAACTGGGATTCGTCGAAACCCAGGTTCTTTTCGCGGTAGTTGATCAACTCGACGTGGAGCAGCCGACCTTCCTTGATCGAGTCCTTCAGGCGGTCAGAGGCGTGTCCGGTCAAGTCGACCATCGGACGTGTCTTCAAGGGCTCTTTTGAGCCCTCCCGCTTGAACGTGAGCCCCTGATCATCAGAGATCGTTTTGAACTCTGCTCGCAAAAATCCTTGAATCAAGGAACGGCCAAAGCCCGAGACATCCTCGTAGACCATGCGGTACAGATGACCGCCTTTTTGGGTAGGCTTCAGCGAGATCACCGCATGGACGGAAAGGCCGCCGGCTTCGTCATCGGCGCGCTTTGGGATCCTGACCTTTCCGGTCTTGAAATTCGTGAAGCCTGGATCGGCCTTGTCCCGATCCCCAAGGCAAAACAATAGCGCGATCGCCGCAGCGCCATTCGAGAGCTTGATCTCCTTCAGAGCCGAAAGCCTGATGACGCGCCGTTCGTTATCAATCACCTGGAAGCAAAGATCGCTCGCCTGCCTCTTCTTCAGGTAAGGAATGAACTCAGCCAACGATAGTGCCGGCGCATCTGATGGATGAGGTGTCATGGCAAGATCAAAAAACAGGATGAATCGCTGATTGCCTCGTAGCATTGTGCCCCCGGTTTGCTTTCCGGGAACATCGCACACCAAACGATATAATCAACAGAATTGGTCAATCTACCACCAGTTGATCGGTCCGGGCGGGCCGGAGAAATCTTTCCATATTGTCCTGCAAGGTTGTTGGGAAGTGCAGAGCGCGTTTCGCGCCCGTGCAGCACCAGCAGTTGATGCGTGGTTACGTGAAAATCGGCTTGTTATCCGGGCCAGCCACGAGTTGATGTCAAAACCGGGAATCACAGAACCGTCGACTTCGACTCGATGGTAGAAAAGCGAAAACAGCGGTGCGACACCCAGCGGATTTGGGTAACACCCACTCGTGGCCGGCAGCACACGACGTGCAAAGTTGCGATGGCGCTCGAATTCGGCGTTCGGGCGATCTTTTTCGATGAATTCCACCGCATTGATTGTGCAAACCTGGGATCTTTGGAGCAGCGGACGTGTGCGTCAGAGAGATTTCAGCCCGTTGCTCCGATCCGAGAACCGATCTTCCCAGATCTGGGAGCAGCGTGTCGGCGGAGCTAAGTGATTTGGTGCGGCGCCGGTGCACGACACCACGATCGAGCTTGATTTGAACGTGAATCTTGGCGACCCCACTCTCATTGGTGAGAGGCACTAGGCTGGCAAGCAACAGCGGCCGACCTGTAGGGCGGGTCTTGCTGGAAGTCACGTACTTCGGGCCACGTCGCGGCATTCTCAATAAGTGACGGAAGTAAGCGCGTGACGGTTGAACAGGATCGGCCCGGCAAATTGTCCTCTCGAACGTTGTCAGCAACAACAAACTTTGAGTAACAGACGCCGACTTAAATCTTTCCGGGTGCGTGACTGCGCCTGCAACTGCAGGCATGGCCGCGATAGGACACTCGATGCGTGGCCGACTTGAATAAATCCGGCAAGAGCTGCGTTAAGCAACCTAATCTGTAGAACTAGAAAACGGCGCGTTACGAGTCTATCCTCGCTGCCACCGGGGCTGGACTACATTTATTCACGATGGCATTTTCAACCCGGAAGGCCGCCGGCGAGATCGTCGGCGGCCTTTTTCAGGGATGATCGGATAGAATTGGGCCGATCTAGATGCGATCGGCCTCGGCGCCACAGTCGCTGGTTGGTTTTACGGAATTGGCCCGCCAGCCCGGCGGTGCCGCACGGGGGGCGTTAATGCACGATTGGAAGAGGGAACTCGACGCGCTGGTCGCTGAAACGATGGCGTTCACCAAATCGCTGAAGGTGGAGATCGAGAGGCCGAGGCCTGAGCTGAAAAAAGACGTTGTGCCGCATGAGCTCAGTTTTCCCAACTATGGCGGCAGCGAGCGCGATGAGATCAGGAAGCGGATCGAGAGCTTCAAAGCCCATCAAGAGCGCTTCATGCGCGAGCGCGAGGAACATGCCGAGTCGCTGCTGCGTCGGATCAGGCCGATGACGAAGCCCTAGGAGAGTTCAAGCTCGCTGAATCTTCCTGGCCCCGCCAGATCCGCTCGAGGGCCTCTTCTCAAGTGATACATGCTCAAACGGGCGGGATATTTCGGCGTTCGAGATAACCGAGCCCTAGAGTTGGATCACCCCGAACCGATAATTTGCAAGCTCGGGTCGACTATTCCCTCAGGGTTTTCGCTCCTCTGAGGCCTGAAAGCTGCACTGCTTTTTAAGAAGCCGCAGGAATCCTGCTCTAATCTCGGACTCTCTGAGGATCGGAGTTCTCTCGAACGCGATCGGCCAAGCGGTGCACCAAGTGTTTTTGGCATTGACCAAAACTAAAAACATCACATTTAGACTCTGTTCGAAGATCTAACGGAGGCTACAGTCCAATGCGCAACCTTCTCGTTTTTTGTATGCTTGCACTTCCGATCCTCGCCGGCTTCGGATCGCCTTCGCTTGCCGCTTCGCGGGGGCATTCGTACATTCCACCGGCTCGGCAGGACGTTTATTGCTTGCAGGGACGCGCCTGGGGATATCCGGGCAATTGCCAGTTCTCGACCTATGACCAGTGCATGGCCACGGCATCCGGTACCTTGGCCTATTGCGGGATGAATCCAACCTACGCATTCCAGCGACAAGGACAGCAATTGCGCTGACGCGTGATCGACAAGCGTGATCGAGCTATTGCTCATGGAAATGGATGCGCCGGCTGTGCAGCTTAAGCGTTGAGCTTTCTGCCCGGTTGACATCCCGCGTGAGTAGGGTCGCGCTCTCGGTTCGACCGGGACGTAAGCCTGGAGCGCGATGGCTTGTCGGCCTCGCAGAGCGTCTGTTGCTGGCCGGAGGGAGTGGGTTCCTCCAGCCAGGTCTTGGCGCGACTGGCGCATGGCATTCACCCGCTCGTCCTTCCTCAATAAGGCTGGTCTCCCCGTGGACAGGTGTTTATGGCCATGTATCGTTTCGGCAGCGCTGCTGTAGCCGGCCTATTGGGCCTGCCTGGCTCGACGCATTCTGCGTGTGCTCCCCGGGTCAGGGCGAACTGAAACCGTTCCTAGAGTTCGGTTCGCGTGAAGCGTCCCGCCATCTGCTCGAGGAGCGTCAAAGTCTGTCCGCTGCGGTCACGGTGGGACTGGCATTTGCGGTGATCCAGACTAAAAACCTGCTGTTGCCTTGTTTTGTTGTTCATTCGCTTGGAGGCGGCAGCCCGCTGGCCGTGATGGTGCTCGATGCCATGCTGTGGGAGCCCCTCACGTGCTGCGGCAAGCGGACATGTTTTTTACCGCAATGGATTCCACCCCCATCGGTCCTGTCCAGCTACTCACGACCTGCTGACAGGCGTGCTCGATGCGCTAGTCTTCCTGCTTCCGACGCTTTTTGAACCGTCGCGCAGGCGGGGCTTTATGCGGCGGCCTGAGTCACGGTCCTCGTCACTATGGCGCTTGGCGGTCGATGGACGCAGAGCCGGCCCCTGAAGAGCTTAATTTCAAAGGAAAATCGTGAGCCCGGCTGTGCCGGACTGCTTGCGGCGGCCGGAAAGAGGCAAGGCATGCTTTTCGCGTTTAGATTCAGGTGACGAGGATATCGACGAACCCATAACGTGCAATGGCTGATCCACGCCGCTTAGGCAGACGGCTCTAGCGTGGTTCGGGCGACTCACGGTATCCATCATTCCCGATACTTACCACACAATGGGAATGAAATGGTTGCAGCCAACCGTGAATTGCCGGCCTCTGGTTACGCGCTTGAAGTGGACGGCCGGCTCAAAGCCGAATTTACAACCAGAGACGGCGCCAGGGCAGGTGGCGGAGAACTGAAGAAACGTTTTCCCATGCTTCAGATCAGGATCTATGACGTGCAGACGCATGCGCGCGAGGAAATCTGACTCCGACTCGAGCCTTAGCGGAGTTCTTCCCCTTGCGCGCGTGCGGCTGTCGCCGCACCGGGCTCTCGTAAACCGAGCCGCTTTGCGTCTCGGCCGTGCGGCGTCGATCCCTCGCGCAGGGGATGCGGAGCTCCTCGCCGGGGGCACTCGGAAAAGGGGCTCGCCTGCGGCGATCGCTATCACTGCCCCGTTCCCGGGTGCCGCTATTGAACCGGTCTCGTCGCTGCACTCGGACCCGCGTGCCCCTTCGGGTCGCTATGCTCACGCTCTCCGGGAGCCATTTCCCTTGAGGCGATGCGCCCCTGGCGCACGCCTGGTCGGGCCTGCGGCCCTGGGTAGCTCAACGCAATTCCCATGAACTTCCGATGGAAGGCGGGCTGCCTCGCAGAGTGTCGCATTCTCGCAGGTAGCGGCGAGAGTCAGAGTGCTGGCCGGGTTTTGCCGTGACGGGTTACAGGCTGCGAGAGAGGCTCGCGGTCCCCGTCGCGGAGATCCGCGATGTCCAGGCAATATTCTCGGGCGCGCACCGGTGAGGACCGGGCAAACCTTTATGACGACATCACCAACAAGATCATCGCCGAGCTGGAGGCCGGCCGCGTGCCGTGGGTGCAGCCTTGGGGTACCGCGGCGGCGAAGGCGCCTTTGGCCATGCCGAAAAGCGCCACGTCCGGCAGCCAATACAGCGGCATAAACATTCTAATTCTCTGGGGTGCCGCCACGGAACGTGGATTCACCGGTCAGAGCTGGCTTACTTTCCGCCAGGCGCTGTCGCTCGGTGGTCACGTCCGCAAGGGCGAGCGCGGCACGATCGTCGTCTATGCCGACCGTTTTGTGCCGGTCGACGAAAAGCGCCGCGCACACGAGACCGGCGAGGAGGCACAAGCTGTTCCATTTTTGAAGCGCTTCACCGTTTTCAATCTCGATCAATGCGCTGGGCTGGCTTCGGACATCGTAACCGCTGCGCCACCACCGCCACCCGGCATGATCGAGCCGACGGTCGATGCTCTGATCAAGGCGACCGGCATCGATTTCCGCATCGGCGGCAACCGCGCCTTCTATGCGCCGACGGAAGATTATGTGCAGGTGCCGCCGCCGCAAGCCTATTTCGAACCGATCAATTGGCATCGAACGGCCTTGCACGAGCTGGCGCATGCCAGCGGTCATCCGTCACGTCTCAACCGCGACTTGTCAGGCAGCTTTGGTACCAGGAAGTATGCCTTTGAGGAGTTGGTTGCGGAAATCGCGTCTGCGTTCGGTTGCGCGTCACTCGGTATCGTGCCGACGGTGCGGCACGCCGATTATATCGGCTCCTGGTTGGAGGTGCTGCGAGAGGATAATCGCGCGATCGTGCGAGCTGCTTCGCAAGCCAGCAAGGTTGCGGATTATCTCCTTGGCTTTCTGCCGGAAGTGACTGTCGACATCACGACCGAGCGGGGGAGCAGGAGGCGGCGTGAGGCTCTTCTCGCTAACCGCGGGTAAGAGAGTGAGAGGGGAGCGGCGGTTTTCGCGACGGGTTGGAGGCCGAGAGAGAGGCTCACGGCCGCCCGTCGTGGAGAATCGATATGACGAAGGCTGTCCAAAAGATCACGCTGTCCCCCTCGCGTGACATTCCCTTCAACAAACTGGTGCTCAGCCAGTCCAACGTCCGGCACGTGAAGGCGGGCATCTCCATCGAGCAGCTCGCCGAAAGCATCGCGCAGCGTACGCTGCTGCAAAGTCTCAACGTGCGGGCGGTTGTGGATCCCGAAGGCAATGAGACCGGCATGTTCGAGGTGCCGGCCGGCGGACGGCGCTATCGCGCGCTGGAGCTTCTCGTCAAGCAGAAGCGCATGGCGAAGACGCAGGCCGTTCCTTGTGTCGTGCGCGAGGGAGGCATCGCTGAAGACGACTCGCTTGCAGAGAATGACGAGCGGATAGGGCTTCATCCGCTCGATCAGTTCCGGGCATTCCAGACCTTGAGTGGGGCTGGATTATCCGACGAGGATATCGCGGCCCGGCACTTCGTGACACCGGCCGTCGTGAAGCAACGCCTCCGGCTGGCGTCCGTGTCGCCAAAGCTGCACGAGGTCTATGCCGAAGAGGGCATGACCCTCGAGCAGCTCATGGCCTTCTCTGTTACCGCCGACCAGGCCAGGCAGGAGCAGGTCTGGGAGAACGTCAGCCGATCCGGCTATGACGAGCCCTATCAGATCCGGCGAATGCTCACGGAAAATACCGTGCGCGCGTCCGATCGCCGCGTTCAATTCATTTGGCTGGATGCCTACGAGCAGGCTGGTGGCGGCGTTTTGCGGGACCTGTTCGAGCACGATGATGGCGGCTGGCTCCAGGACGTCGCCTTGCTCGACCGTCTCGTGACAGAAAAGCTCAAAGCCGAAGCCGAGACGATTGCGGCGGAAGGCTGGAAGTGGATTTCGCTTGCCGTCGAATTCCCCTACGGCCACACGGAGGGCCTGCGCGAAATCGAGGGCAAACCTGTCGATCTTTCCCCGGAGGAGCAGGCTACCCTCGACGCTCTCAATGCGGAGCAAGCCAAGCTTGAATCCGATTATCAGGATGCCGACGAGTTGCCCGACGAGATCGATCAGCGTCTCGGCGAAATCGAGACGGCACTGATCGCGTTCGAGGACCGGCCGATGATTTACGATCCGGCGGAGATCGCCCGCGCTGGCGTCTTCGTCAGCATCGATTCCGAAGGGCGCCTCTCGGTCGATCGGGGTTACGTCCGGCCGGAGGATGACGTGCCGGCAGACGATCCTGATGTCGGGCAGGCCACCGACCCACAATGGGTCGAGGGGAAGGCGGCTGGTCCTTCCGTCCAACGCACGGTCATCGCGGTCGCGAGTGGCGCCGCTGACGCGGAAGAAGATGATGAGGACGCGACCAAACCGCTGCCGGATCGGCTGATCACCGAGCTGACGGCGCACCGCACGCTGGCATTGCGGGATGCGCTGGCAGAAAATCCTGCGATTGCGTTCCAGGCGGTGCTGCACAACTTCGTGCTGACGGCCCTTTACCGGTTCGCATCGTCCGGAAGCTGTCTTGAGATCGGCCTTCGGACGCCAGCCTTTCCGGCTCAAGCGCCTGGCCTGAGGGAAAGCGCGTCGGCGAAGGCCGTCGAGGCGCGGCACGAGTCCTGGAAAGCACGGTTGCCGAAGGGCGAGAACGATCTCTGGGATGCGCTCACAGCCCTCGACGGCGCCGCACAGGCATCCCTGTTCGCCCACTGTGCGTCATTTGCGGTCAACGCTCTCTATGAGCCGGCCAACCGCTACAATCAGGGCCGCGTCTCCGCCCATGGGGTTGGCTCCCGGCTTCGCCAGGCTGATGTGCTGGCACGCGCCGTCGGCCTCGACATGGTTCAAGCGGGGTGGAAGCCCTCCGTCGACAACTATCTCGGCCGTGTCACCAAGCCTCGCATTCTGGAGGCGGTGCGGGAAGCAACAGGCGGATCGTCCGCGGAACTGATCGACCACCTGAAGAAGGCCGACATGGCCAAGGAGGCCGAGCGCCTTCTCGATGGCTCGGGCTGGCTGCCGGAGCCGCTGCGTCTTGTCGATCCCAAGGCGGCGTCAGGGGAGCAGGAGAGTGAAGCGAGCTCGCTGCCCGAATTCCTCAGCGATGACGAGGATCGGAACAACGCGAGCGAAGATGATCCACAACAACTCGACGCAGCTGAGTGACATCGTAGAAGGGACGGCTCCGGCCGTGCCGGCAATTGCTTGGGGACCGGTGTGTCGCGCCGGTCCCCATTCTTATGGGCGAGGGCTGAGAGGGAGAGCCGGGCCTGGAAGGGTTTGAGCCGTCGGGTCTGAAGGAGAGCGCCTGATGGTTCGACCCATTCCTGCTCTCCGAAAGAACCCTGTCATGACCGAATCTCTCGCCGGCGGCGCTGCCGACGCGCCGCTCTCTGTGCGTGCAGCTGCAACTCGCACCTCCGCCGCCGTCAGGGCCGCGCGACAGCTCGTGATTGATCTCGAGCGCGGCCGTCGCATCGATGCCGCTGTCCTGCGTAGTGCCATGGAAGCTGCCTTTGCCGCTTCCGACGCCGCTGGCGTCTGGAACTGGAAGGCCGCCTACGATGTCTGCGAGGCGGCAACCGTTCTGTTCCTTCGCAAGTTTGGCCCGGCCATCCGGACCAAGGCTGGCTCGACGGCCGCGATGCTGCCGATGCTCGCGAAGATCGCCAGTCTTCTCCCCACCCACACACGCCGCTCGGAGGACAGCCAGGCCCTTCAACAATTCTCGACGCCGATCCCGCTGGGGCTTGCCGCATGTACCGCGGCGGGCATCACGCGGTCCGATCGGGTTTTGGAGCCTTCCGCGGGGACCGGCTTGCTCGCCATCTTCGCCGAGCTTGCTGGCGGCGCATTGGTATTGAACGAGCTGGCCGAGACCCGCGCGGCCTTGCTCGATGAACTGTTTCCCAACCTTAAGGTGACGCGATTCGACGCCGCCCAGATCGATGATCACCTCGATCCGGCTGTCGTGCCGAGCGTCGTCTTGATGAACCCGCCGTTCTCCGCGTTGGCGAACGTCGATCGACGGATGGCGGACGCGGCTTTCCGGCACATCGCCTCATCCCTGGCGCGTCTTTGCGATAGCGGGCGTCTGGTTGCCATTACCGGCGCGAGCCTTACGCCGGACAATCCGGCATGGCGAGATGCCTTCGTTCGCCTCCAGCAGCGCGGCAGGGTGATGTTTTCTGCCGCTATCGATGGCACCGTTTATGCCAAGCACGGAACGCAGACCGACACACGACTGCTGGTGATCGAGAAGCGGCCCGCCGGCGACCCAAAAGTCTTTCCGGCCTCGCTCGGCATGGCGGGCGATGTCGCCACCTTGCTCGACTGGGTGAGCCAGCATGTGCCACCAAGGTTGGCTGTTGCCGCCCCCGCCATGGTCGACGCCACCAGGCGCCCTGCGACGCTGCGGCGGATCAGCGCCTTTGCGCCACGGCCGTCGTCCACTTCGGGAGACGGTGCGCCAGACGGCGTTGAACTCACCTACGAGACCGTCGAATGGTTGTCGCCGGAAGGTGCGCGGCTCACCGATGCGCTTTACGAGGAATACGCGCTGCAGGCGATCCGTATTCCGGACGCGCATTCGCATCCGACCAAACTCGTGCAGTCCGCCGCGATGGCCTCGGTCGCGCCGCCGAAGCCGTCTTACCGGCCACATCTGCCGGCCAATGTCGTGGCGGATGGCATCCTGTCCGACGCCCAGCTCGAAAGCGTCATCTATGCCGGCGAGGCGCATTCCGAGTTTCTTGCGGGCTCCTGGACGGTGGATGCGACCTTTGACGTTGTGGCGGCCGCACGCGACGACGCAGAAAACGCCGTGCGTTTTCGCCGCGGCTGGTTCTTGGGCGATGGCACCGGCGCGGGCAAGGGCCGGCAGGTCGCAGGCATCCTTGTCGACAATTGGCTCAAGGGCCGCCGCCGTGCCGTCTGGATCAGTAAATCCGACAAGCTGATCGAAGATGCGCAGCGCGACTGGTCCGCGCTCGGCATGGAGCGGTTGCTGGTGACGCCGCTGTCGCGCTACCGGCAGGGCACACCCATCCGGCTCGCGGAAGGCGTCCTTTTCACCACCTACGCTACGCTGCGCACCGATGAGGGTGGCGAGAAGCTTTCGCGCGCTCGGCAGATCGTCGAATGGTTGGGCTCCGACTTCGACGGAGTGATCGTCTTCGACGAGAGCCACGCGATGCAGAACGCGGCAGGCCAGAAGGGTGAGCGCGGCGACCAGCCGGCCTCCCAGCAGGGGCGTGCGGGGCTCAGACTCCAGCACGCTTTGCCGAATGCCCGCGTCGTCTATGTCTCCGCGACCGGTGCCACGACGGTCCACAATCTCGCCTACGCCCAGCGGTTGGGCTTGTGGGGCAGTGACAATTTCCCGTTCGCTACCCGCGCCGAGTTCGTCGAGGCGATCGAGGAGGGAGGCGTCGCGGCCATGGAGGTGCTGGCGCGCGACCTCAAGGCGCTCGGTCTCTACGCGGCCCGCTCGCTCTCTTACGAGGGCGTCGCGTACGAGCTCGTCGAGCACCAGCTCACGCCCGAGCAGGTTCGCGTTTATGACGCCTACGCCAGTGCGTTCAGCGTCATCCATAACAATCTCGATGCGGCGATGCGGGCCGCGAACATCACCGGCGCGACCGGCACGCTGAACGGCCAGGCCAAATCGGCCGCGCGATCTGCTTTTGAGAGCGCCAAGCAGCGCTTCTTTGGCCACCTCCTGACCTCAATGAAAACGCCGTCTTTGATCGGCTCGATCGAGCGTGATCTCGACGCCGGCCATGCCGCCGTCATCCAGATTGTCTCGACCGGCGAAGCGCTGATGGAGCGTCGGCTCGCCGAGATGCCGACCGAGGAGTGGGGCAACGTTCGGGTTGATATTACCCCACGCGAGTATGTGCTCGACTATCTCGCCCATTCCTTCCCGGTCCAGCTCTACGAGCCGTTCACCGACTCTGAAGGCAACCTCTGCTCTCGGCCTGTCTATCGCGATGGCCAGCCGGTCGAGAGCCGGGAGGCGGTCGCACGTCGCGATCGGTTGATCGAGAAGCTCGCCTCGTTGCCGCCGGTGCCGGGGGCGCTGGATCAGGTCGTCCAGCGCTTCGGTACCGAGATGGTCGCTGAGGTGACCGGCCGCTCGCGCCGCATCATTCGCAAGGGTGACCGGCTGGTGGTTGAAAACCGGGCCGCTTCGGCCAATCTCGCTGAGACGTCCGCATTCATGGACGACGTCAAGCGGATCCTCGTGTTCTCCGACGCGGGCGGCACGGGGAGGAGCTACCATGCCGAGCTGTCGGCGCGGAATCGCCGCCTGCGGGTCCACTATTTGCTCGAGCCCGGCTGGAAGGCGGACGCCGCGATCCAGGGGCTCGGCCGTACCAACCGGACCAACCAGGCGCAGCCTCCGCTGTTTCGCCCCATCGCGACCGACGTGAAGGCCGAAAAGCGCTTTCTCAGCACCATTGCCCGCCGGCTCGATACGCTGGGCGCCATTACGCGTGGTCAGCGTCAGACGGGAGGGCAGGGCCTGTTCCGGCCCGAGGACAATCTCGAAAGCCAGTACGGCCGCGATGCGTTGCGTCAGCTCTACACACTGCTGGCGCGCGGCAAGGTCGGCGGCTGCTCGCTGGAGCGGTTTGAGGATGCGACCGGCCTGAAACTGACCGATGCCAATGGGCTCAGGGACGACCTGCCGCCGATCACGACTTTCCTGAACAGGTTGCTCGCGCTCACGATCGATCTTCAGAACATCCTGTTCACCGTCTTCGAGCAGCTGCTAACGGCTCGGATCGAGGGGGCGGTTGCATCGGGCACCTATGACCTCGGGCTGGAAACGCTCCGGGCCGAGAGCTTTGTCGTCACCGACCGGCGGACGATTTACGTTCATCCCGGCACTGGCGCCGAGACCCGGCTTCTCACGATCACCCAGCGCCTGCGCAATCATCCTGTGAGCCTGGATGACGCTCTTGGTCGTCTTTCCGATCTTCGTGCCGTCCTGCTGATCAATGAGCGCTCGGGACGGGCCGCCGTGCAGGTTCCGGCGGCGAGCGCAATGCTCGACGATGGCGAGATCGAGCGGCGCGTCCGCCTGATCCGGCCGATGGAGCAGCACAACGTCCCCTTGAACATGATGGCAGAGAGCCATTGGGGCGAAGCTGACCGCGAACGCTTCGCCGCGGCCTGGCTGGCAGAGCTGGCGGAGGTCCCCGAGTTCACGGAAGGCACGATCCACGTCGTGGCCGGCTTGCTGCTGCCCATCTGGAAGCGGCTGCCGAACGAGTCGACACGGGTCTATTGGCTTCAGACCGATGCGGGCGAGCGGATCATCGGCCGCAAGGTTTCAGCGACCTGGGTTGCGAACGTCCTTGAGGCAGACGCTCCGGTGTTGACGCCGGAGGCTGCCTTTGCCGCGCTGATGGAAGGACGGACCTCCCTCGAGCTTGCGCAGGGGCTCCAGCTTCGCCGCGCCCGGGTGATGGGCGCGTACCGTATCGAGCTGTCGGGCTTCATCGACACGATGCGCGATCGCTTGCGGGCTTACGGCCTCTTTGGCGAGATCATCTCTTGGAAGCTCCGCATGTTCGTGCCGACGGACGCAAGGGGCGTCGAGATCCTGGCGAAGGTGCTCGACCACTATCCCGTCGCGTGCATCAGCGAGCGGGAGGCCGCGTGATGTCCCGCGATGCCTCTGAGCTGGCACGCCGCCTCGCGCGCGAGGCGGAGGCGGTGTGCCGACACTATCTCTCCAATGGCAAGCGGGCCGGGCGGTACTGGGTGGTCGGCGACGTCCACAACACCCCAGGCCGCTCACTGTTCGTGCGGCTCCAGGAATCGCCGAAGGGGCCGGCGGGCAAGTGGACCGATGCTGCGACCGGTGAGCATGGCGACCTCCTCGACGTCATTCGCGAAAGCCTCGCCTTGCGCGACTTTCGTGAGGTCGCCGAGGAAGCGAGGCGCTTTCTGAGGCTGCCTCGTCCAGCGCAGCAGCCGGCTCCGAAACCCGTTCGTTCGCCAATTCCGACCGGGTCGCAAGAATCCGCCCGTCGGCTCTTTGCGACGTCCAGCCCTATCGAAGGCACGCTGGCCGAAACCTATTTGCGGCGTCGTGGCATCGTCCGCATCCACCATGGGGGCAGCCTTCGCTTCCACCCACGCTGTTACTATCGGCCCGACGAACACCTAGCGACCGAAACCTGGCCGGCGATGATCGCCCGCGTCACAGACCTCGATGGCCGGATCACCGGCGTGCACCGCACCTGGCTCGACCCGGATGGCTTTGATCGCGTGCGGCTTGGTAAGGCTCCGATCGACACGCCACGTCGGGCCATGGGCGACCTGCTCGGCAACGCCGTTCGCTTCGGCGTAGTGGACGACGTGGTCGCTGCTGGCGAGGGCATTGAGACCATGCTGTCGCTGCGCTACGTGCTGCCGACTATGCCAATGGCGGCCGCGCTTTCAGCCAATCACCTTTCGGCCATGTTGCTGCCCTCGAGCCTGCGACGGCTCTATATCGCCCGCGACGACGATGCGGCCGGAGATGCCGTAAAGGCGATTCTCACCCAGCGCGCGGAGGACGCCGGCGTTGAAGCGATCCCGCTGTCACCGCGGCTGGGCGACTTCAACGAAGATCTGCACATCTTCGGTCTCGATGCCCTCCGAGCAGCCTTGCGATTTCAGCTCGTGCCAGAGGACGTCGTTCGCTTCCTGCATTCGTCCACGGTGGCCGCGGAATAGCTCCCGGTGTTCGATCGACGTTGATAGACCGATCATAGGTGACGCCATTGCCGGAAAAGGACGCGACCTTGGCCTTCTAGAGGGCGATCGGACGGCAAGCGGCCCGGGCCGGCAATGGCTGCGTCCGGCTATTTTCCGCCGCGCGCCCGCGATGTGAAGAAACATCATGCAGTTGGCCGCGCGCTTTGCATCGCGAAGCAAAATAGCCGGCCTCCGCCATCCTTCGCTGTCGCTTCGGCCCTGTCGGGTTCTGGCCCGGTCCGCCCGCCGTCAGAGGATCGCCACGAAGGCCGCGATGGTCGCGGCCGATTCGGCAAAGGACCTCTTCCCATGACCGACCATGACGCTATCGAACCGCCGCATGCCTCTTCCCCAATCGACCACGTCCTCACCGAACTTCAGCTCTTCGGCTACCGCCCCTTCGACGACCAGCCCGATCCACGGCCGCTGCCCGAGGGAAAAATCATCGCCGGCGCTGTCTCTGACATCTTCGACGCCCTGGTTGCGACCTTGAACGACACGCGGCTTGAGCCGGACCTTGACGATCTGCTCTGGTCGACCGTCAACCTGTTCCATCGGGCCCTCGACCGCATCGAACGCGAGCTCGACGGCAACGAGAAGGCACAGCACAAGAGCCAGCGCGAGCAGAACGGCTCCGAAGTGCGATCGGTCGAACTCGAGCGCCTTACGGCTGAAGGCATCACGCTGATCGAGCGCCGCAATTGCCTGGAACTGTTCCGGGATCACGCCATCGAGCGATTTGAGGTCCACACCGGCTCGGCCTGGCGTCCTCGGTCGGGATCATTGGTCAACCACCGGACGCTAACCGCAGCGATGATCGACTCCCGTGACTTCATCGCAGCAAAACGCCGCGCTGAGACCGAGGTCATGTTGCCGCCGGGGCCGAAAATCGCACTCACCGGCGGGCTCGACTTCAATGACCACCACTTGATCTGGGATCGCCTTGACAAGGTTCATGCCAAGCACTCCGACATGGTCCTGCTCCATGGCGGGTCGCCGAAAGGCGCCGAACTGATCGCCTCGAAATGGGCCACCAATCGCAAGGTGCCTCAGATCGCCTTCAAGCCCGATTGGACGAAGCATGCGAAGGCGGCGCCGTTCAAGCGCAACGATGCACTGCTCGAGCTTCTGCCGATCGGTGTCATGCATTTCCCGGGCACGGGAATTCAGGACAACCTCGCTGACAAGGCGAAGCGGCTCGGCATTCCCGTTTGGAAGTTCGGCGGCGCGTGAGCGCCGTCGCGCTTGACTTGGAGACAACCAGGCCGGAGTTGCACGCCGCAACTCCGCCTCGTTTCGATTTTACGTCCGAGTCCGCGCCGTGGTGGTGGTGGAAGGCGCGACCGGTACATCTATGCACATGGAGCCACCACCATGCTCGCGCTTGGGCTTGTTCTCAATACACTCGGCATCGGCTTGTTCTGCTGGGCGATTTTTGCGCTCGCGGTGTACGCTTTGCCGTTTTTCGTCGCACTCAGTGTCGGGATGTCGGCATTTCGTGATGGCGCGGGCGTCTTCGGAGCACTGCTGATCGCAATTGCTTCTGGTGCGCTGACGCTTGCCGCCGGTCAGGTCGCCGTCGCCGTCAGTCGGTCCTTGACCTTGCGCGTCGCTATCGCAACCGCGTTCGCCGTCCCTGCGGCAATCGCTGGTTATCATGTGGTGTTTGCCCTTTCGCAAATCGGGGTGCCTTCACTGGCTTGGCGCGAGGCCTTCGCTTGCGGAGGTGCGGTTTGCATCGGCGGCACGGCATGGGCGCGCTTGACCGTTTTCGCGGGGACCCTCCCGTCGGAGTCGGCCGGGGTGGTGGAGAACGCGCCTGAACCAGTTCTCACAGCCGCCGCCCACGAGCGGTGAGGCTTCGTCGCCATCATCGGCCGAGCAAGACGGCACAAGGCGTCACGTTGAACGAGGAGTCGTCGAGCTTGAGGGAGAGGCAACCGCGTTCCCTCCTCGGGGCGCTTAAGCAAGCCGTACCGGTCTCTGTCCGGCCCACATAGCTGCGGTGGAGCGGCGCGCTCCGCTCGATCATTCCTTCCGGGACGATACCGCCCTTTGCGGCAGATTGTTTCTCTTTCTGCGCCGAACCGTACCAAACCCTTGTTCAGCGCAACCGAGATTCGCCAGTCTTCTCAAGATTGCGGTTCAGCACGCGGACCACGCGGCCTCTTTGATGGCTTGATCTGGCCGAAGACCGGCTGCGCCTCGATCGTCTGAGCCGCAACGCCGTTGATGCGACTTTCTTCCCCTGGGCTTCGCCCATTCCTCGCGAGACAAGAAAGTCGCCACAACGGCGTCCTCCGCTGCGCTGCGGCCCGCGAGCGGGTGCGTCGCCGATCGTCTTCGGCCTGCAGATCGCCATCGAGGCCGCGGTGGTCGCGGGCTCGAAACACAACAGGAGAAGAGACATGGCTAACATCGGTTCCTTCAAAAAGGTCGGCAACGATTTCCAGGGCGAGATCATCACCCTGAGCCTCCAGGCCAAGGGCGTCCGCATCGTCGCCGAGACCAACCGCTCCAACGACAACGCTCCCAGCCACCGCATCTACGTGGGTCGAGCTGAGATCGGGGCAGCCTGGTCGAAGCGCTCCGAAGAGGGACGCGACTATCTCTCGCTCAAGCTCGACGACCCCTCGTTCAACGCGCCGATCTACGCGAACCTGTTCGATGAGGAAGGCGGCGAAGGCTACACCTTGCTCTGGTCGCGGCCCCGCAAGAACGGCGAGTAAGAATCTCTCCACCAAGCCCCGCCCGAACTGCTCGGGCGGGGCTTCCTCTTGAAGAAATGCCGACTGAGCAAAGCTGCAGCTGGGCCGGCTTGGTCAGTTGATTTTCGAGTTTAAGACACGCACTTACGTGGCGCTTGTCCGCGTGGCTTGAACTCGCCCAACGCTATTGCTTCTTGGAACGTGGACGCGCTGACTTGCGACCCTTAGGCAATGTCTTGGGTGTCGCCGCTCCCTTGGGTGGCTGAACAAAGAACTCAGATAAATGAACACCCAGCGTCTCGGCGATTCGGTCGAGAAGATCAATTGTCGGATTCTCAGATTGCCGCTCAAGGCCGCTCATATATGAGCGGTCAATCCCGGCGTCGTAGGCCAGTTGCTCTTGCGGAATACCGCGATCCACGCGGATCCGGCGCACATTCCAGGCCACGAGCGCACGAGCTTTCATGCGCTCAAACAGCCATTAGGCAGACCATCAAACCACTGGCTATAACCGAACTATTTTGGTAAGTTTCGCTTACAATGCAGATTAGCGAAGTGCGCGCATAAGCCTACATGACGAAGCCACCGTTAGATCCCGATGTCGCGGATGTCGCGCCGCATGAGCCGGTGTTGACGACCTATGACGAGCAGCATCTCGTGACGTACTGGCGACTTCTTGATGCCGAAGCCGATGGCTCGGATTGGAAAGAAGTGACCCGGATCGTGTTGCACATCGATCCGGATCGCGAACCTGCTCGCGCCCGTAATGCCTTTGATAGTCATCTGGCCCGCGCAAAATGGATGGCAGACCACGGCTACCGCGACTTGCTTCGCGGCGGCGCGCCTAAATAGAAAAATCTGTCATGAAGAATTCGCGCTCGAGAACAGATTTTCCTCGCTGACGCGTGATCGCCTGCATGCATCACGCAATGCATAATTGGTGACTTCCCCGACAATCCCAAGCTTCATAAACATTGCGCGGCAATCGAGTTACGGCAGGGGATAACAGCAATGTCCGAGTTCGACTGGCGATCACCGGAGGCGTATCAGCACGCTATCAAGTCGGGCGAGATGGCGGATTTCGCCTGGGAGTCACTGCGGCGCAGCCCTAACTATCGAGCTTCCTATCGTGAAAATCGATCGCAGATGACCTCCGAATTCCGAAGGAGATGGGGCGTCTGCTTTCGCTCATGACCCTCAGGGGTCCTTTTACCAACAGACAATCTTCTGGGCACCTGAGGCGTTGCCTACCGTGGTGCCGCTCGTTCGCAGCACGTCCGGCTCAAAAGCGGTCGGCGCGAGGCTACGGCTTACCGACCTTTCATCGGGCACCATCAGACAGGCATCTGACGGCTGGCATGCCGTATTGCGCATTCAAGGGGCACAACATCATCTCTGGCTGAAAGAGGCGCCGCAGTTTGGCATCACTTATGCTGCCGAACTGCCGCTCGATGCGGACTTTGAGATCCGCGCCCATGCCTCACATCGGCTGTGGCGCGCAATCAAGGGCCGCCGGCCGGGACCTCCTCTTCATCAGCTTTCCGCGCAGCGGCGCGCACGACTCGTCTTGGTGCTGCGAGCGCTCGATGGACGCATGGAAGGTGCTTCCTATCGCGTCATCGCCGAGGTGCTGTTCGGCCGGAAACGCATCCCTGAGCGCGCCTGGAAAACCCACGAGTTGCGCAGCCGGACCATCCGCCTGGTGCAGGCTGGCTTGGCTCTGATGCGCGGTGGCTATCGCGCACTGCTACGTCCCTCGTCTCGTAAGGAGTAGAGCAGGGGTGCCGAAAATCATCGCTTGATCTTCGGCATCCCCCTAAGCACTCCGACTGCGCCATCGTGACCGTCGACGCGCGGCCCGAGCCGGCCGCGCTCCAGACGAGCACGGAGCCTTGCAAATGCCCGATCCGAACGCCGGCCTGCCGCCGCGATACCTGCGCACGCCCGAAGCGGCGCGCTTTCTGGGACTCTCCGGCCGAACCCTGGAAAAGCACCGCACCTATGGGACAGGCCCGACCTACCGCAAGCTCGGCGGTCGCGTTGTGTATGCGCTCGAGGACCTGAAGGCGTGGGTTGACCGCGGCGCCAAAACGTCCACCAGCGATCCCGGCACAGGCACGGTCCTGCCCGCGAAACGGCACACACCCGTTCCCTATGCCGGCAAGGAGCGGCGCTGACCCATGCCGGACAGCAACTCTACTGCGAGCAGCAGGCGGCGGTCAGAGCGCGCCCAACTCGATCTGTTTCGTGCGCTCCCTGGCGATCTGGCGCCCCGGGACGCACAAGACCTGATGGCTTACCCGTTCTTTTCGCTGGCAAAATCGAGGCGCAATGTTCCCATCGATTTCCGCGCAGGCACCATCACCATTCGTGTCGAAGCCGTGCCGGAACATGGCATGGCGACGATCTGGGACGCGGACGTTCTGATCTGGGCTGCCTCGCAGATTGTCGAAGCCCGTGATGCCGGCCTGAAAACGTCACGGCTGATGGCAGCGACCCCTTACGAGATCCTGAGCTTCATCGGCCGCGGCACCAGCGTGCGCGACTACGACCGCCTGAAGGCTGCGCTCGACCGGCTGCAATCGACCACCGTGATGACATCGATCCGCCAGCCGAGCGAACGGCGGCGGCATCGCTTCTCCTGGATCAACGAATGGAAAGAGACAGCCGATCTGCACGGGCATGCCCGTGGAATCGAGCTGATCCTGCCCGATTGGTTCTACACGGGCGTTCTCGATGAAGCGCTCGTGCTGACGATTGACCGGGCCTATTTCGATCTGACAGGTGGATTGGAGCGCTGGCTCTATCGCCTCGTCCGCAAGCACGGCGGCCGTCAGAATGGCGGCTGGAGCTTCGATCTCGTGCACTTGCATGCGAAGTCCGGAAGCCTCTCCCCGTTCAAACACTTTGCCTACGACCTGCGTCAGATCGTCCGTCGTCAGACATTGCCAGGCTATCGGCTCATCATCACGCATCATCCGAATGGCGCAGAGCGATTGAATTTCGCACCAGTCCTCATCGGCCCGTCGAGCAAGCGACTGCGCAAGCGCGGCGTCGTCCTTCCTGCTGGGGATAAGCTGTGAATTCGCTCGTGCTATCAGGGACCAGAACCCTCGTGCCATCGGGGACGCGATGCTCGTGCTATCGGGGACCGGAATCACAGCTAAGTTTCCGCGGCGTCGAGACTTTTTGCTCCCGTAACTTTACTAACGTACTGACACTAACTTCTTGTTGTGAATCAGTGCGTTGTGAACAAGTCGGTCGTGCGTGCAACGAGGATGCCTCATGCGCTTATGCTGTCACGCGCAAGACCTTCCTGCAATGCGAATCCGTTCTCCAAGCTTCGCGCGCGTGCGCGATCGCGCGCAAAACCACGCAATCACCAGCATCGGCAGCGCCGCATCACGATCGTCGCTTTGCTTTGCGGCAGCTCGCTCGTCGAGGAGAACTTGCTAACTTCCGTGGTCGGCCCGACGGTCATCACATGCCTGAATCTGGAGAATGGGCGGTCAGGCTAGCCAGCGTCGTGCATGATGGCTTCAAAGGTGTCCATGAAGTCGCCGGCAAGAAAAGTTGCGATCTCACCCACATCCCCGTCGCGGGAGACGCCGCTCCGCCGTGGCGGAAGGAGAAGGCGCGCGTGGAAGCGGCCGGGTCGCGGAGGCCCTTAAGCCGCCTCAGCGACCCGGCCGCGCTTGGCGCCGGCGCCAAACCGGAAGGTGGTGCCACTGGTCCAGATCTTTTGCAGCACCACGGCGAGCGCGCGCGCCACTGCGGTCGCCGCGCGCTTAAGAACCTTCTTGCTCGCCAGCCGCAGGCCCCACAGCCGCAGCTTAAAGTTCTTCGGAACGCGGGTAAGGAGCGCGATCGCCGCCTCGTACAGCATCGCTCGCGTCAGCTCATCGCCGCATTTGGAGATGCTGCCAATCCGGCCGGTCCGGCCGGATTGATAGCGCCGCGGCGTCAGCCCGAAACGGGCGCCGACGTTGGTCGACTTCTTGAATCGCGCCGGATCATCGACGGTCGCGCGAAACGTCAGCGCCACGCGGTGCAGTTTTGCCAACTGCTGCCGCATGGCGCAACGGGCGTTCAACAGCGGCGCGACGATCGCTTCCAATTCCTTCTTCCCGGCCAAGAGATCGCGCACCCGCGCGTCAAAACGGCCGACCGAGATCTCGCCGACCTTGAGGCGGAACGGCCGCAACAGGCCGCGAATCAAATTCTCCATGTCCAGCACCTTCCCGAGCATCGCCTTGCGCGCGACCAGCAGCGCGCGCAACGCCTGTGCGCTCTCCGACTTGACATGCACCGGACGGAGCCAGCCAGTGCGCATCATCTGCGCAATGCCTTTGGCATCGTTGCGGGCGGTCTTATTCAGCATCGCGTTCGGCGCCGCCTCGGCGTGACCGGTCTCGATGCAGATCATCGTGGGCCCCTTTTCGGCAGGCGCCGTGAACAGCCAGGCGCTGAACGAGAGCCCTTCCAGGCCGACGCGCTTGAGATGAATTCCCCACTCCGCCAGCAACAGTTCGATCGCGTCCGGATCGGTGTCCAGCTTCGTCTCCCAGATGACCTCGCCGTCGCCGCCGACCACACAAATGTTCGTCGCCTCCAGCGGCACGTCCAGCCCTGCATAGAAATCCATCATACGCCTCCATTGCCGACCGCCGGAGCGCGCCGCGCGTTCTATTCGCGAATCTTCGCGAGGCATCATCGTCGCAATGCGACGGGCGAGGAGCCACTGGTCAGCACCCCGGCTAACCCGCTCTACTTCAGATTTCTTCTAACGAATTGGAGCCACTCGGCTGCGATCGTTGGCAGCAGCAGGAGCGCTGCAACGCTTGGACAACGCCGATCATCGACGCTTCATCGCAACCGTTCTGCCGAAACCAAGGCTCTGACGTCGATGCGCTGGCGACAGCGCACCCGTTGGCATGTCCGAAATTCCTCTCAAAACGATGGAGTGGCCGGGTGAGCGATCTCACAAGTGTTGAACTCTTGTGGCTCGAGAAGCGGATCGAGAACCGAATCCGGTTCGGCAAGCCTGTATCGGAGAAGATCATTGACCAGCACCGGCGCATTCTCTCGTTTATGCCGGGCAGCATATTTGCGTTCGTGCGCTGGTCGTCCAATGACTTTGGAACCATCCTGTCTCGCATCGACATTCTGCGCGCGATCACACCGGGGCAGCGGTATTCGACTGTGCCTTGGGTCAGCCCCGGCGGCGAAAGCCTACTGCGACTGGCGGGCTGGCGAAAGGTCGAGCGCGTTCTCCAGTTGATCGACGCAGTGGAGTCACTCGGCATCGAACCTGCCGATGCAGCGCCCGAGTATTGGCATCACATCCACAATCGTCTTTCCGTCAACGAAACGCCACGACCTTATACGCGTGCGCGCCACCAGGCGTGGCTCCACCGGCGGAGGGTGGTGTTCTGATGGGGCGGCTAAGGATCATTCTTGCGATATGTGGGGCCACAACGCTCGCGCTTTGGCCGGTCACCGACACCTCACCGTCGTACATCTGGAACGCTTCCGGAAGTGTGCCGATCGGTCTCTACCGTTTGCAAGGGACCGAACGATTGCACATCACTGAGCTCGTGGCCGTTCGGGCACCGGAGCCGCTTGCGAGCTTCCTCGACTTCAACGGCTATTTGCCGAGCGGTCTTCCAATGCTCAAGCGCGTGCTGGCGTTGCCCGGGCAAACCGTCTGCAGAACGGGACTAACAATCGTCGTCGACGGCATCGAAATGGGCCAGGCACGCGAGCGCGACCGCCGTGGCAGGCCATTGCCGGCCTGGCAGGGCTGCCGGGTCGTCGCTGAGGACGAGGTCTTTCTCATGAACTGGCAGTCGGCGGAATCCTTTGACGGCAGATATTTCGGACCGCTCCCGAGATCGGCCGTCATAGGGCACGCGGTTCCGGTGTGGACCAGGGAGGACTGACAAATGGCGGCATTGCTCCAATGGCTTGCGGTCTCTCTAGTCGACCGATCGCGCCGTCATTCCTCCATCCCGGCCGAATTGTCGGCACTCGGCGCGCCTCGCGGCCCTCTCGCGCCGTCTCAGTGCCGGCCGGGAAGAGCTCTGTCCTTGGCGGCTGTCCGCACATTGCTATCTCGAGCCGCTGCTTGCTTTTTGGCAATTCTGCTGACGTTCGGAGCGACATCGGCCGGCAGAGCGGAGGTTGGATCGCGCGCACAAGCAGCGCGCTCCTCAAACCTGCTTCCAGGCGGTGCATACACCGCGTTCGTGACCGAAGCCTCGCATCGATTCGCGATCCCGGAGCGTTGGATTCGTGCCGTCATGCAGGCCGAAAGCGGCGGGAATGCGCACGCTATATCGCCTTGGGGAGCGCTCGGGTTGATGCAAATCATGCCAGCGACCTGGGTCGAGCTGAGCGTTCGTCACGATCTCGGTATCGATCCGTTTGATCCCCACGACAACATTATGGCTGGGGCAGCGTACCTTCGCGAGATGCTCGATCGTTTCGGATCGGAAGGGTTTCTCGCAGCCTACAATGCTGGACCAAGACGGTACGAGGAGCACTTGGCCACCGGTCGAGCGCTTCCGGATGAAACACAGATCTACATCGCTCGACTTGCACCATTGATCGGTATTGAGCAGCGCAACAGCGGTGGTTCGGCTGCCAGACGCTTCGCCGCGTGGCAGCAAGCGCCACTCGTTGTTGAGCGGTCCAAGAGCTTATCGGCTGACACCAACTCGGCATCCGGTATCCGCACGATGAATTCGTCGAAAGCAGCGCCTAGGGCGGGTGCAACTGCACTCGTGCCTCGCGGGACGGGCCTGTTTGCGCGGCGATCAGACGAGGTGCAGTCCCGATGATCGCAATCGCATTTCGTCGCATGATGTCGAAGCTCGTCGCAACGTTGAGTGTGGTCGGCAGAGGGCCGGGAGTGAGCGACCGGGGAGGGCAGGATAAAAGCCGCAAGGTGCGGCCGGTCGGTTGTGGGCGAAACTGCATCGATTTCAATGATCCGGACAACATTGCGAATGGCCGCCGCAACTTGCGATTTGCGGCAACTCCCTGTTCTCGTTCGGTTTTCGACACGTTTCAGCGGGCAAGATGACCGGTCACGACGATTTCCGCATCCGCCCAGGCCGCATCCGTTCGACGCGCGCGCCTCGGACAAAGCCGTTCTTGGCGCAGGCGCTCAAGGCTGCTCAGAAGGCCGGCGGTCTCTCGCGGGGCAGCCGCAGCCGTGGCAGCAAGTTTGGGCGCGGTCGCGCGGCGAGCCTTGCCGCGACGCGGCTCCTCAACAACCGTGCGCGATCCGCCATGGTCAAGGCGCGGGTCGTGCGCCGGATGCGCTCGCCGGGCGCGCTGCGCGCGCATATCGGTTATCTCCAGCGCGACGGGGTCACCCGCCAAGGGACACCGGGCAAGCTCTTTGACGCCGCAGGCGATGACGCCGACGGCCGCGCGTTCGCCGAGCGCTGCGAGGGCGACCGGCATCACTTCCGGTTCATCGTCTCGCCCGACGATGCTGGCGAGCTCGCGAACTTGCGAATCTTTACCCGGGAGTTGATGGATCAGGCCTCGCGCGACCTCGGCACCCGGCTCGATTGGGTTGCGGTCGATCATTGGAACACCGAGCACCCGCATGTCCACATCCTGGTGCGCGGCCGCGCGGATGACGGAAATGACCTCGTCATCAGCCGTGACTATATCTCGACAGGCTTGCGCGCCCGGGCCGGCGATCTCCTCACGCGCGAGCTTGGCCCGCGATCGGAGCTCGAGATCCGCCACTCCCTTGAAGCGGAGGTGACGGCAGAACGCTGGACCAGGCTCGACCGGGCGCTTGCCCGGGAAGCGGGTGCGGCGGACGGGGTGATCGATCTGAGGCCAGACGGGATTTCCGGGGGCGACCCATTAGGGGAGATTCGCATCGGGCGGATGCGGACACTCGAGCGGCTCGGCGTAGCCGCGCCCGCCGGTCCTGCGCAGTGGGTACTGGCCGCAGACGCCCAGCCGCGGCTGCGTGCGCTCGGTGAGCGCGGCGACATCATCAAGCGGCTGCACAATACAATCGCGAAAGAGGGCACGGCACGCGCACCCTCGTCCTGGGCACTCGAAGGCGAACGCCATGGCGAACCGGTCATCGGGCGTCTTATGGCGCGCGGGCTCGACGACGAGCTCAGGGGCACGGCGTTTGCCATCATCGACGGGATCGACGGGCGCGTGCATCACCTGAAACTCCCCGATATCGAGTCGGCTGGCGAGGGGCCGATCGGCGCCATTGTGGAGGTCCGGCGCTTTGACGATGCGCGCGGTCGAGCACGGATCGCGCTCGCTGTGCGCTCGGAGGTGGCGCTGGAGCAGCAGGTCTCGGCGGAGGGAGCGACCTGGCTCGACCGACAGCTTGTGGCACGCGAGCCTACCGATCTCTCACGCGCTGGCTTTGGCGCCGAGGTGCGGACCGCGCTCGAGCGGCGGATCGACGTCCTGGCAGAGCAGGGACTCACCCGCCGTAACGGCGAAAAGGTCACGCTCGGTCGTAACCTGGTCGAGACCCTTCGCCGCCGTGAGTTGGCAGCCGTCGGACGACGTCTGGCCGAGGAATCAGGGCTTGCGCATTTGCCCACTGAGGCAGGTGAGCAGATTTCGGGGGTCTATCGCCGGCGCCTATCGTTGGCCTCTGGGCGTTTCGCCATGATCGACAATGGGCTTGGTTTCCAGCTCGTGCCGTGGACGCCTTCACTTGAGCACCAACTGGGAAAACAAGTAAGCGGCATCGCGGGACCGGCCAATGTCGAGTGGAGCTTTGGACGCAAACGGGGGCTCGCGCTCTGACCCGTCGATTTCTGCTTTGGGGCCGCCGGCAGTTGCTGGGCACGACGGGCTATCATTGAGCCGCACATCGTTCCTATTCAACCCGAACCCTGTTCGCGTCAAAGGGGCAATCTTGAGGGTCCGGCTTGACGACTGGATCTCCATTTCTCAACGAGAGCTGGCAGAGTTCATGAGGTTTTGAGACCATCCTACCCGTTCAATGTTGAGGCGGTTGGCTTCATCAATTCGTACAGTGGAATGTAGGCAGACGACCTTAGGCCAACCCTTGTACACGCCGAGATCAGCTCACCAGCTAGAATGCAACGGATATTGCCATTCGGACGCAGGATCTAGCTGTCAACTCAGCATGCATTGCACCAATTGAGATTCGAATCCCCCTTAGGATCGGAAATCGAGCAGCTTCCACTCTCGGCCATCACCAGCCTGCAGCGAACTCAAAAGGGACATCATCAGGAAGCTGCCACAGGTGATGTCGAAAAGGCGCATGCTAATGGCGCGTCTCAGCTGTCTTCTCGGCCTGGGCAGCCGATACCAAATGCACGACTCGATAACCGTTCTTGTGCAGATATCGCAGCAACGCCGGCATCATCGCGGCAGTGCGGGCTTGGGCATCGTGCAGGAGGATGATGCCCTTTCTCGCGCTCTCTAGCTGCACCATCACGTTCATGAGCTCTTGGTCTGAGCTTATGTCTTCCCAATCGCTCGCCCCAAGGTCGGTTCCGAACACGACGATTCCGCGCGACTGTAACGCGTCCAGCATTGCAGGCGACGAGTCGAAATAGGGAAAGCGGAAGAATGGCGTCGAAGGGACGTTGGTCGACACGCCCTTGAGCGCCAGTTCATCAGCCGCAATGCCGCGATCGATGTCGTCCATTGCCTGCTCGAACGGCATCTTGGACATCATCTGGTGCGACCAGCTATGGTGCGCAATGCTGTGGCCCTGTGAGGCGATGCGGCGGACGAGCTCGGGAAATTCTGCCGAGGATCTGCCGACAAGGAAGAATGTGGCCCGCACGCATTCCTGCGCGAGTGCTTCCAGCACCTTTTGTGTATTCGGCGGCCTCGGACCGTCATCGAAGGTGAGGACGACCTCGTGATCTGCCAGAGGAAGGGTCGTCGGAAACTCATTCGATCCCACGCGCGGATAGGCCCTCGGATCGACAGCGAGTACGCGCGACGTTCCCAATGCGTCCTGCCGCGGGCAGTCGGTCGCGCCAGCGATGCCGTTGCAGGCAAACACCACGGTCGCAGCGCCGGCAAGCCATGATGCCAATCTGTTCAGACGCCTGTTTGCCATCGTCCCCGGCGCGACTTTGCTTGCTGCGCAAACCCGTGCGCGCCGTACGATATTCGATGTCGCTGGCGGGATTTCTGCGCATCAATGGCATATCGGGCCAAAAAGCGTCGTTAGGCCCCGGCTGATGCGATGAACGCGGCGTTCTTAATGATTGAACTTATTTCCGTGCCCTCTCTTCTGGGAAGCATCCTGGCCCGACCTTGGGCATAGCCAAGTCGCTCGTGTCGAGCACAACAACTTCCGAAAGAGCGCCACCAGCGCCGGTTGATCGGAGCAAGGGCGAATCCGCCATATCGAGCAAACGCTGACGCCGTAGCCGCGGCGTCAGACAACGATAGGATAATCGCCGGCTCTTCCAGTCGTTTTCGGAGCGCGACATGGATCATTGCATGTTGTGGCTAGTATCAGCGGTATGTACCGGACCGCTGGGGATCTTCTTTCACGAATGCGACCGTTCGCCTGACCCGCTGATTTCTGCGCCCTGACGCGCGCGAGTACGATTCACGGGCGGCACCGCTTGTGCGCACCCCATGAATGCCTCCACATCTCCAATCCATGTCCGCAACAAAGATCATATGGCATCAGGTCATCCTGGTTTGTCTCGTCGTGCTCGCCTTTCTTTGGGGGGCTACCGAATGGACCGCATGGCGGCTCGCCTTCCAACCGCAGCTTGGACCAGCCTGGTTCAGGATTGGGCATTGGCCGATTTACCAGCCGGCAGCCTTCTTCGCTTGGTGGTTCAAATTCGACGCTTACGCACCGTTGATCTTCCTGGAGGGCGGCGCCATTGCCGCGAGCGGTGGCATCGCAGCAATTGCGCTAGCGATGATGCTCTCCGTTTTGCGGGCGCAAGAGGCGAGGGACGTCACCACCTATGGCTCGGCACGCTGGGCGGATGCGCGCGAGGTCAGGCGGGCGGGTCTCTTGGGATCTGACGGCATCGTGCTCGGCCGGCTTAAGGGCCATTATCTGCGGCATGACGGGCCTGAGCACGTGCTCTGCTTTGCTCCCACGCGCTCTGGCAAGGGCGTTGGCCTCGTCATACCGACTCTTTTGACCTGGCCGGCTTCCACGATTGTTCATGACATCAAGGGCGAAAACTTCCAGTTGACTTCCGGCTGGCGCGCGCGATTTGGGCCAGTGCTCTTGTTCGACCCGACCAATCCGGCCAGCGCCGCCTACAACCCGCTTCTCGAGATCCGTCGTGGTGATTGCGAGGTGCGAGATGCCCAAAACATCGCCGATATCCTTGTCGACCCGGAAGGGGCACTCGAACGCCGCAACCACTGGGAAAAGACCAGCCACTCTCTCCTTGTCGGTGCAATCCTGCATGTCCTCTACGCCGAAGCCGACAAGACCCTCGCAGGCGTCGCCAATTTCCTGTCCGATCCCTCCCGCCCGATCGACGCTACGCTCACCGCAATGCTTGCAACCCCGCATCTTGGAGGTAGCGTTCATCCCGTTGTCGCTTCGGCCGCGCGCGAGCTTCTCAACAAGAGCGAGAACGAGCGCTCCGGCGTGCTCTCAACCGCGATGAGCTTCCTGGGGCTCTATCGCGATCCGGTGGTTGCCAAGATCACCGCGCGAAGCAATTGGCGCATCCGCGACCTCGTCGACGGCGCCGAGCCCGTCTCACTCTATCTCGTGGTGCCTCCATCCGACATCGTTCGCACCAAACCCTTGATGCGGCTCATCCTCAACCAGATCGGGCGGCGGTTGACCGAGAGCTTGGATCCAGACCGGCGCCGGCACAAACTCCTTCTGATGCTCGATGAGTTTGCAGCGCTCGGCCGGCTCGACTTTTTCGAGAGCCAGCTCGCCTTCATGGCGGGCTACGGCATCCGCAGCTTCCTGATCACCCAGAGCCTCAATCAGCTCGAACGCGCCTATGGGCCGAACCATGCCATTCTCGACAATTGCCACGTCCGGATCGCCTTCTCGACCAATGATGAGCGTACTGCCAAGCGCGTCTCCGACGCGCTCGGAACTGCGACCGAGTTGCGTGCCATGAAGAACTATGCTGGGCACCGTTTGAGCCCCTGGCTTGGACACCTGATGGTGAGCCGTCAGGAGACCTCGCGGCCGCTGCTGACGCCAGGCGAGGTCATGCAACTCTCGCCTAAAGAGGCAATTGTGATGATTTCCGGGGTGCACCCGGTCCGCGCTACGAAAGCCCGCTACTATGAGGATCCGCAGTTCCAGCGACGTGTGCTGAAGCCAGCCCGCTTCGATCCGCGTACCTTGTCGGCAGGACCGGATGACTGGTCGGCCGGCGCCCCAATTCCGCCATCTGTCGAGCTACTGACCAGACGCAAGCGCAGGAGTGACGAGGCGAACGGTGGTTTGCGTCGCGAGCCAGAATTGCCGGAACATGAGGAGATCGAGGTCAAGGCGCCGCTCGGCGAACACGAGTTCGACACCGACCTCGATGAGGGTGATGCCGATGCCGTCCAGGCACAAGCTCTGAGCCGCTCGGGTGTTGCGCGGACCGTCAGCCTCGACGCGGACGATGGGATGGATCTGTGAGCGGGCAGCGTGAAAAAGATCCAGCTCAGTATCTATCTCGATCCGGAAAGCTTCAAAACGCTGGAGGCCTTCGCACAACGCCGCGGTCAGCCCAAGTCCCTGGTCGCCGAGGCCGCGATTGCCGCCTTTCTTTCTCCCGATGACTCCGATCGGCGTGAGGCGGCGATCGCCAAGCGGCTGGACCGGATCGCGCGCCTGCTTGAGCGCCTCGAGCGCAATGATGGCATCACGCTTGAGACCATCGCGCTCTTCATCCGTTTCTGGCTGACCTCAACGCCGGCGCTCCCCGAACATTCGACTCCCGCCGCGCGCGCCAAGGGCGCGGAGCGTTACGATCGGTTTGTTGAGGCGCTCGGACGGCGGCTTGCAAGCGGATCCACCGTCCTGAAAGAGGTAAGCATCGACATGCACGCCTCTGAGAAGCACGAGTAAATCAGTACGCACCTCCAATGCTCTGGCAGCTCCTGGCAATGGGTGCGGCGCTGAGTCAGACAAGCCGACTGCAGGTCGGCAGCACGCCACGAAGCACGCAAGGGATCGGCGCGTCACTCAAGGCGCCCCGGCCCGCTGCAACAGGCCGTTAGCTGCTCGCGAATGACAGAGGCTTACAAATCCAGCTCTTCTTGAGACCGCCTTGTCTTTCTTTGGCTACGCCAGACTACGACGCAGATGTTGGTGCGGTTGAACTGACGTTCGGATCGGCCCTTGTGTCAAGTCGTAATCGCTGGGGGCGATTCAGCCGTTTCGATTCCGAAATCGACGCCGCGCGTGCCGCGGTGCGCGGAAAGGTCGCGGCCGCAAGTTGGGAGTGAACAAGCAATGCAAATCGATGGAGAGCTTGGAGGTCAGCCCAGCTCGATTGTGAATCAAGCCGACAGCGATGCGCAGCCGAGCTCGAACGAAGGAGCGCGAACCAAGAAGGTCACCGTTCAGCTGTCCGAGAGCATGTTTCAGCGGCTTGAACTTGCGACCGAACGCCCGGGCCTCGGCAAGAGCATGGTCGTCGAGACGGCGCTTGAACGATTCCTGAATGCACCGCCCATCGAGGGGCTCGTTCAAGAGGCTCTGGACCGGATCAGTGGCCAGATGGCCAGGCTCGAACACGAGATCGCGATCATCGCCGAGACGGTAGCCCTGCATGCGCGCTATCACCTCACCGTGACGCCGCCCATGCTGCCCTCCGGGCAGCGGGAGGCGTGCCTGCTCGGGCAGCAGCGTTTCAAGGTATTGGCGGAGCAGGTCGAACGGCGGGTCCGGCTCGGTCAGCCATTGATCCAGGAGACGATCGATCGGCTGGGCAGGCGCAGTCAACCTGCCGGTGAAGCTCATGCTGGCGCGTCACAGCTCGCGGCAGAAGAACCGCCGAGAAAGGAAGGTCTGTCCGCAGTCGCGGCGGATGGAAACTCCGAGCCGAGCGCTGCCGCCGAGGAGGGCGGCAGCAATCCGAACTTTCGAAACCTGCCCAACTCCTTTTGTTAGGCCAGCCGCCAGAAGCGTGCGGAAGGAGCTTGGGTCGCAAATATTGCCTGTGGCACGAGTTGAGCCACTTCCAGTGTGGCGGCTCATCGCGTGCGTGTTTCTTCCCTTCGCGGCCGGGTACTACCTTTCGTACCTGTTCCGGACCATCAATACGCTCATTGCTGGGCGCCTCGCCTCTGATCTCGGGCTTGGCGCTGCCGATATCGGGCTGCTCACGTCAATCTATTTCCTGGTCGTTATGGCGGCCCAGATTCCGCTCGGCATGTTGCTTGATCGCTTCGGGCCGCGCCGGGTCCAGAGCGTGCTCTTGGCTGTTGCTGCAGGGGGGGCCGCGCTCTTTGGGCTATCGACCGGATTCCTGTCCCTTCTTTTTGCTCGCGCGATGGTCGGACTTGGGAGTGCAGCGGCCCTGATGTCCGGGCTGAAAATCATTGTCCTCTGGTTTCCAAGAGAACGTTTGGCGCTGATCAATGGCTATATGATCATGCTGGGCTCATTGGGGGCCGTTACCGCAACGGCTCCTGCCGAGGTGCTGCTGGACTGGATCGGATGGCGGGGTCTATTCGGCGTGCTGGCCGCCACGAGCGCGCTTGCTGCCATTTTGATCTATCTCGTGGTTCCCGAACGAGCCGCGGGCCCACAAGGCAGCACGAAGTCCGCCACTCTGAAAACAGTCTATTCCGATGCGCGGTTCTGGAGAATGGCGCCCTTATCGGCGACCTGCATCGGCTCCGCTTGGGCACTGCAATCCTTATGGGCGGCGCCCTGGCTTTCCGATGTGGAGCGGCTGGATCGAACGAGGCTCGTCAACGAATTGTTCGTGATGGCGGTCGCTCTGAGTCTCGGCGCTCTGGTCTTGGGCGTCCTTGCCAACTGGGTGCGCCGTCGGGCTAAGAAGACCGAGGCTCTGTTTGGTTTGGTCGCGGCAATGTTTGTCGTGGCGGAGCTTGTGCTGATCCTGCATCCGCCCTGGCCATCACTCCTGCCGTGGTGCGTTGTGTCGGTGGCCGGATCAGCCACTGCGCTGACCTACGCCATCATAGCGGATTATTTCCCGGCCGAGCTGGTTGCGCGCGCCAATGGCGGTCTGAATGTCCTGCAGTTTGGCTGGGCTTTCGTCGTGCAGTACGGGACGGGACTGATTCTGGAGCAATGGCCGCTGGAGGCCGGGCACTATCCTTTAACGGCCTATCAGAGCGCGTTCGGTGTGAACGCTTTGCTGCAGCTGGCGGCGCTGGTCTGGTTCGCCGTCCCGTGGCTCGAGGGCCGGAAACGGAAGGCTGGCGCTTCGGTCACACATCAATCGGCGGGAGGCTGGAACTCGGTTGAGGCCGTTATTGCACCAGCCGAGCTCGCCATCCTGGAGGCGGACGACCATGCGGAGTGGTGAAGCCTGCTGTCGCCGGGCTGATGTCCCGGGTCATGATGTTCGGCGCGCCAAAACGTTCGTCCCGAATCTTTCTTCTTCTACGCCAGGCTACGATCAATTTGGACCCATTGTTGCTCTAGCGCAGGTTCTGCTTTTTCTAGTTGTCCTCATGTGAGGCCGCTGAACGCTAGCTGCCTCAGTCAACTTGGGGGCAGTCGTGGCGATCCATTCATTTCATTCGGAAGCCGAGCTGCGCGGAGCGCGCATGCTCCGCACGGCGCTGGGCTCGGCAATCGCGGGCTTTCTGGAAGATCCGTCCGTCGTTGAGGTGATGCTGAACCCTGATGGCCGGCTGTGGATCGATCGGCTGTCGAGCGGCCTTACCGATACCGGCGAGAGTCTGTCCGCTGCCGACGGCGAGCGAATTGTCCGGCTGGTCGCGCACTATGTGGGCGCTGAGGTTCATGCCGGCTCGCCCCGAATCTCGGCTGAGCTGCCGGAGACCGGGGAACGCTTCGAAGGTTTGTTGCCGCCGGTCGTCGCCGCGCCGGCCTTCGCGATCCGCAAACCTGCGGTTGCCGTGTTTGGGTTGGACGACTATGTCGCTGCCGGCATCCTGAACTTGGAGCAGGCGAACGCGCTCCGCGATGCGGTCGCTACACGCAAGAACATCCTGGTCGCGGGCGGCACATCGACGGGCAAGACGACGCTGACGAACGCGCTTCTGGCGGAGGTGGCCAAAGGTTCGGATCGCGTCGTTCTCATCGAAGATACGCGGGAGCTTCAGTGCACGGCGCCGAACCTCGTGGCATTGCGCACCAAGGACGGCGTGGTCTCGCTGTCTGATCTGGTGCGCTCGTCGCTTCGCCTGCGCCCTGATCGTATCCCGATTGGCGAGGTGCGCGGAGCCGAGGCGCTCGATCTGCTCAAGGCCTGGGGGACTGGACATCCCGGCGGTGTCGGCACGATTCACGCCGGCACCGCGCTTGGCGCGCTCCGCCGGCTCGAGCAGCTCATCCAGGAGGCCGTCGTCACGGTCCCGCGCGCGCTGATCGCCGAGACCATCAACGTCATCGCCGTGCTCTCTGGCCGTGGTGCCGAACGGCGTTTGAGCGAACTCGCTTCTGTCACCGGGCTTGCTTCATCAGGCGACTACACCCTTTCGAAAATCGGAGATCAGTCATGAACGTACGATCATCTTACGGGCGAGGTTTCACGTCAGTTGCGGCATTCGCTTGTCTGTACCTGGTGAGTAGCACGGCCTGGGCCGCCGGTTCGAACATGCCTTGGGAGCAGCCCCTCAACCAGATCCTGCAATCGGTTGAGGGACCCGTCGCCAAGATCATCGCGGTCATCATCATCATCGTGACCGGTCTCTCGCTCGCATTCGGTGACACCTCGGGCGGCTTCCGGCGGCTGATCCAGATCGTGTTTGGTCTGTCGATCGCATTTGCCGCCTCGAGCTTCTTCCTGTCGTTCTTCTCGTTCGGCGGCGGGGTGGTGATCTGATGGATGAGCCAGTCCCGGGCTTTGTCGCCCCCCTCCACCGTGCGCTGACCGAGCCGATCCTGATGGGCGGTGCACCGCGATCGGTTGCCATTCTCAACGGCACATTGGCTGCAGCACTTGGCCTTGGTCTGCGCTTGTGGCTGGCCGGCCTTCTGCTGGCGTTCATCGGCCACATGGCCGCGGTCTGGGCCGCAAAACGCGATCCGGAATTCGTCGAAGTCGTACGCCGGCACGTTCGTGTTCCCGGTCATCTCAGCGCTTGAGAATAGTCCCATGATGAATCTTGCCGAATACCGCCGCTCGAATACGCGCCTTGCTGATTTCCTGCCCTGGGCTGCTCTGGTCGACGAGGGAATTGTCTTGAACAAGGACGGCTCACTTCAGCGGATGGCGCGGTTCAGGGGACCGGACCTCGACAGTTCCGTGCCGGCCGAGCTTGTTGCGGTCGCAAGCCGGCTGAACAATGCGCTCCGGCGTCTCGGATCGGGCTGGGCGGTTTTCGTCGAGGCGCAACGCCATTCGGCAGGGCGCTATCCGCCCGACACATTCCCGGATGTCGCATCCGCCCTGGTTGATGCGGAGCGGAAAGCGCAATTCGAGGAGGCCGGCAGCCATTATGAATCGAGCTACTACCTGACCTTCCTTTATCTGCCGCCTGCAGAGAGTGCAGCTGTGGCAGAGCGTCTCCTGTACGAGGGCGGCCATCGCAGCGCGGGAGCGGATGCGCGCGAGGTGCTGAGTGGCTTCGTCGACCGGACCAACCGCGTGCTGCAGCTCGTTGAGGGCTTTATGCCGGAATGCGGCTGGCTCGATGACGAGGCAACGCTCACCTACCTGCACTCGACGGTCTCGACCAAGCGGCATCGCGTTCGGGTGCCGGAAATCCCGATGTATCTCGATGCGCTGCTTGCCGATCAGCCGCTGACATGCGGGCTTGAGCCGATGCTGGGTGACGCGCATGTGCGTGTCCTGACAGTTGTGGGGTTTCCCACGACGACGACGCCCGGGATCCTCGATGATCTCAACCGCCTCGCATTCCCGTACCGCTGGTCGACCCGGGCGATCATGCTCGACAAGACGGATGCTCTAAAGCTCCTGACCAGGATCAGGCGGCAATGGTTTGCCAAGCGCAAGTCGATTGCCGCGATCCTGAAGGAGGTGATGACCAACGAGGCGTCCACGCTTCTGGACACCGATGCCCACAACAAGGCGATGGATGCAGATCACGCACTCCAGGAGCTCGGCTCGGATCAGATCGGAGAGGCCTTTGTGACGGCAACCGTCACGGTCTGGGACAGGGATCCGCACGCGGCGGACGAAAAGCTACGCCTTGTTGAAAAGGTGATCCAGGGCCGGGACTTTACCTCCATGACCGAGACAGTGAATGCCGTTGAGGCCTGGCTCGGCAGCCTGCCGGGACAGGTCTATGCAAACGTGCGCCAGCCGCCGGTCTCGACGCTAAATCTCGCCCACATGATCCCGCTCTCTGCGGTCTGGGCGGGAGAGGTGAGGGACCATCATTTCAAGGCGCCTCCGCTGTTCTTCGGCAAGACGGAAGGATCGACCCCTTTCCGCTTTGCGCTCCATGTCGGCGATGTCGGACACACTCTGATCGTTGGACCGACCGGCGCCGGGAAATCGGTGCTGCTCGCGCTGATGGCGCTGCAGTTCCGGCGATATCCGCAAGCCCAGATCTTTGCCTTTGATTTCGGCGGGTCGATCCGTGCGGCGGCGATCGCCATGGGTGGCGACTGGCATGATCTCGGTGGCGTGGTTGGTGGAGACTCGGCAGAATTCGTGGCGCTCCAGCCGCTTGCGTGCATCGAGGACGTCGCGGAGCGGGGCTGGGCAGCCGATTGGATCGCATCGATCCTTGCGCGCGAGCGCATCGAGGTCACGCCCGAGACCAAGGATCATGTCTGGTCGGCCTTGACCTCGCTCGCCTCGGCGCCAGTTGGGGAGCGGACGCTGACGGGCTTGTCCGTTCTTCTGCAATCCAATGCCTTGAAGCGGGCGCTACAACCCTATTGCCTCGGCGGTCCGTTTGAGCGGCTGCTGGATGCGGAAGGTGAGCGGCTGGGCGAGACCTCCGTCCAGGTGTTTGAGACTGACGGGTTGATCGGGACCGGTGTCGCGCCGGCGGTTCTTTCCTATTTGTTCCACCGGATTGAGGATCGCTGCGACGGTCGTCCGACCCTTCTCATCATCGATGAGGGCTGGCTTGCGCTGGACGATGCCGATTTTGCCGGCAAGCTCCGCGAATGGCTGAAGACGCTGCGCAAGAAGAACGCTTCCGTCGTGTTTGCGACCCAGTCGCTGGCCGATATCGATGGCTCCGCAATTGCGCCCGCCATTATCGAGAGCTGTCCGACCCGGATCCTTCTTCCCAATGATCGCGCGATCGAGCCGCAAATCATGGCGATCTACCGGCGCTTTGGACTGAATGACCGGCAGATCGAGATCCTCGCCCGCGCGACGCCAAAGCGCGACTACTACTGCCAGTCGCGCCGGGGCAACCGCCTGTTCGAGCTCGGTCTTGGCGAGATCGCGCTCGCCTTTGCGGCCGCGTCGTCGAAGTCCGATCAGGCCCTCATCGAGCGGGTGCTTGCCGAGTATGGACGCGACGAATTCGTCACCGGCTGGCTCAAGGCGCGAGACATCAGTTGGGCCTGCAATCTCATTCCGCAGCTCGCCAAGGAAGGAGGTCTGTCATGAACCGTCTCCGTTCGTTTCTAACGGCCAGTATGATCGCCATTGCCGTAGTTCAAGCGCCGCGGGAAGGGAAAGCACAGTGGATCGTGTTTGATCCCAATAATTACGTGCAGAATGTACTCACGGCCGCGCGCGAGTTGCAGCAGATCAACAACCAGATCACCTCGCTGCAAAACGAAGCGCAGATGTTGATCAATCAGGCGAAGAACCTGGCGAGCCTGCCGTATTCGTCATTGCAGCAGCTCGAGCAATCGATCCAGCGCACGCAGCAGCTGCTCGGTCAAGCGCAGCGCATTGCCTACGATGTCAAGCAGATCGATCGCGCGTTCTCGACAACTTATGCGCCGGCATCCGGGAGCATGTCCAATGGGCTCCTCGTCGCCAACGCCCAGACACGCTGGCAGAATGCGGTTGCCGGCCTGCAGGACGCCATGCGGGTGCAGGCAACCGTCGTCGGCAATCTCGATACCAACCGGACCCAGATGTCGGTCCTGGTCACGGCGAGCCAGGGCGCGTCAGGTGCTCTGCAGGCAAATCAGGCCGGCAACCAGCTCCTTGCACTGCAAGCCCAGCAGCTTGCGGACCTCACGGCGACCGTTGCCGCGCAAGGGCGTGCGCAATCGCTAGAATCCGCGCAGCGGGCCGTCGCTCAGGATCAGGGCAGGGAGCAGCTGCGGCGCTTTCTGACCCAGGGTCAGGGCTATCAACCGACAACCGTGCAGATGTTCCACTGATGATGAAGAACAGATTTGAATGGCTACCGATGGCGGTGGCAGTTTGCCTCACAGTCCTGGTCGTCGCCGCCTGCGCCGTTCGCCTGCGCGGCGACGACGCGACCCAATCTTCCGCCTCGCTCGCTGCGAAGCCTGATCCGACGGCGGCAAAGCTCGAGCAATGCCGCACCGTCACCTACGAGCAGAGAGAGGCCCTTCTCGAATGCCAGAGGATCTGGGCGGAACGGCGCAGCCAGTTCTTGGGGAAAAGCGGAACGGTGGACCCTTTGGATAGTGGGCGGGGAACGGCGCCATTTTCCTCCGCGCCGCCGCGCAAGGACGAAAGCCGCGTCCCGTCCCTCTCACCCTCCATTGCAGGCCAAAGCGAGTGAACGATGGGCGGCACCTCTGTCATTGACCAGTTCCTGGAAACCTTCACTCGCTATATCGATTCCGGGTTCGGCCTGGTCGGGGGCGAAGTCGGCTATCTCGCCACCACCTTGGCTGCAATCGACCTCACGCTCGCGGGGCTGTTCTGGTCCTGGGGGACTGATGAAGATATTGTTGCCCGGCTCGTCAAGAAAACCTTGTTTCTCGGCATCTTTTCGTACCTGATCGGCAACTGGAATAGCCTTGCCGGCATCGTCTTCGAGAGCTTTGCAGGTATTGGCCTCAAAGCCTCGGGCACGAGCCTGTCATCGGCAGATTTCTTGCGGCCAGGCCGGATCGCGCAGGTGGGGCTCGAGGCCGGCCGCCCGATCCTGGACTCGATCTCGGGGCTGATGGGCTATGTCAGCTTTTTTGAGAATTTCGTCCAGATCGCGGTCCTGCTGTTCGCCTGGATCGTGGTGCTTCTGGCCTTCTTTATTCTCGCAATCCAGCTCTTCGTCACGCTGATCGAGTTCAAGCTGACGACGCTTGCAGGTTTCGTCCTGATCCCCTTCGGTCTGTTCGGCAAGACCGCCTTTGCGGCCGAACGCGTGCTGGGCAACGTCATCTCCTCCGGCGTCAAGGTTTTGGTCCTCGCCGTTATCGTCGGCATTGGATCGACCTTATTCTCGCAGTTCACGGCAGGTTTCGGCGGCAACCAGCCGACCATCGAGAACGCGATGGCGCTGGTGCTCGGCGCGCTCGCCTTGTTGGGCCTCGGCATTTTCGGACCCGGGATTGCCAACGGCATCGTCTCCGGAGGTCCGCAGCTCGGCGCAGGCAGCGCCGTTGGGACGGGACTTGCCGCCGGTGGAGTCGTCGCGGCTGGCGCTGGCGTTGCGGCCGGTGCTGCCGGTCTCGCCGGCGGCGCGATTGCAGGTGCCGCACGCGGTGGAAGCGCGATTGCAAGCGGCACCATGAGCGTGTTTCGGGCGAGGAGTCAGTCCGGCTCCGAGGCGAGCGCGTCCAAGGCTGCTAGTCCCTTGCGCTCGGTCGCAGCTGGGCTTGGTGGAGCGGCGAGCGATGCCGGAAAGGGGGAAGGCGACGCCTCGAGACCTTCCGACAGTGCGCCTCCTTGGGTTCGGCGCATGAAGAGAGCGCAGACGATCAGCCATGGCGCATCAGCGGCAACCCACGCGATCCGTTCGGGTGATCCCGGCGGGGGCGGCGGATCTGTCGACCTCTCCCAACATGACCGCTGACTCTCCTGATCGACCAATTCAGTTTTCTCACCCGTCACTTGAGGTCTAGCAATGTTCAAACGATCGGCCGTTCACTATGGCCGCACGCCAGAAGCCGTCACCCCCTATCAACGCGCAGCTCAAGTCTGGGATGATCGCATTGGGTCTGCGCGCGTGCAGGCCAAGAACTGGCGCCTGATGGCCTTTGGCTGCCTCTTCTTATCCGCTGGTTTCGCCGGCACCCTGGTCTGGCAATCGGCGCATGGGACGATCACGCCCTGGGTGGTCGAGGTCGATCAATTGGGCGAAGCAAAAGCCGTTGCTCCGGCAAACGCCAGCTATCAACCGACCGATCCGCAAGTAGCCTTTCACCTGGCGCGCTTCATCGAGCATGTGCGAGGCCTGCCGATGGACGCCATTGTGCTGCGCGAAAACTGGCTCCGCGCCTACGACTTTACGACCGATCGCGGCGCCGTCGCGCTGAATGACTATGCACGCAACAACGATCCATTCGCCAAGCTCGGCAAGACGCAAATTGCGATCGAGGTCTCGAGCGTCATTCGGGCGTCCCCTGAGAGTTTTCGCCTCGCCTGGGTCGAACGCCGCTACGACAACGGTCAGCTTGCCGCAACCGAGCGGTGGAGCGCGATCGTCAGCATCATCGTGGAGATGCCTCGCGATCTCGATCGCCTCCGCAAGAATCCGCTCGGCATTTACGTCAACGCCATCAACTGGTCGAAGGAGCTGGGTTAGCAATGCCGTCAGGTCTCGTTATTGCGTCACAGAGGGTCCGCCCGAGCCTGGCTCTGGCTCTCGTTATTGGTGTGTCCACCCTTGGCGGGTGCACCACGTTCAAGCCGCCGCAAATCAGTTACGATAGCGATGTCCCGCCGGCTCCAGATCTGCCGGCGCTTGCCGACGATCGGCCGCGGCCGCTGCATGTCCCACCGGCCTGGAAGGCGGCGCGCGGCGGCAAGAACGCGGAAGCCAAAGAGGCCGTCGAGCGGATTGAGACCGCAAACGACGCCGCACGCGTGCAGCCTCGGAAAGCCGGCTACTTCAATGCGGTGCAGGTATTTTCGTATAGTCCGGGCGCTCTCTATCAGGTCTATGCCGCGCCGGGGCAGATCACCGACATCGCCTTGGAGCCCGGCGAGCAACTGATCGGGTCGGGACCAGTTGCCGCGGGTGATACCGTGCGTTGGGTGGTCGGCGACACCGAAAGCGGCAGCGGCGACACGCGACGTGTGCACATCATGGTGAAGCCGACACGTCCGGCGATCGAGACCAATCTCGTCGTCAACACGGATCGGCGTACTTACCTGGTCGAGCTCCGCTCCCGCGAAAGGCCCTACATGCCACAGGTCGCGTGGTTCTATCCGGAGGACCGGACCGCGCGTGGTCCAGCTCTGCCGCCCACACCCGTCATCCCGGATCAGGCGCAGCGCCGTTACCGCTACGCCATCGAGGGAGACAGCCCGCCCTGGCGTCCTGTCAATGCCTATGACGACGGCCGCAAGGTCTACGTCGAGTTTTCGCCCGGCATCGGCCAGGGCGAGATGCCGCCGCTCTTCTTGATCGGGCCTGATGGCAAGACCGAGCTCGTCAACTATCGCGCTTACGGCAATGTGCTGATCGTCGACCGGCTGTTCGCGGCGGCGGAACTGAGGCTGGGCGAGGAGCACCAGCAGAAGGTCAGGATCGTCCGAACCGACGGGAGGTCGCTGTGACAGAGACTGGCCAGCCGAATGACACACCCAAGGACGCTCCTCGGGTTAAGCCGCCGGAAGATATCGCCGAAACCCTTCGGCTCCGGCCGGATCGGCCGCAAGTGACGCGTCTATCGCGCAAGGTGCTTGCGGGTGGCAGCGCCCTTTTGTTGGTGCTCATCTCTGGTGCGGTCTTCTGGGCTCTCCAGGAGAAGCGATCACGCACACCGGCCACCGAGGAGCTTTACGCGACCGACCACCACAATGTTGCCGATCAGCTTGCAACCTTGCCGAAGGATTATGCTGAGATCCCGAAGGAGGTGCCGCGTCTTGGACCACCTTTACCCGGCGATCTTGGCCGGCCGATCGTTGCAGCACAGGGCTCTTCGACGTCCAGCCCGCTTGGTGTTGACGCTGAACAGCAGCGCGTCAATCAGGAGAGCGAGGCGGCACGCACCAGCAAGGTGTTTGCCAGCACGAACGTCCGCGCACAGGCCCCTGTCTCATCGCCAAGTGAAGCCCCATCAAATGCAGCGCCATCATCCGACGAAGCATTCGCCCAGAATGGGCAGGATCGAAAACTTGCGTTCGTCAGCGCTTCCGTTGACCGTCGAACCACCAGTCCCGATCGCCTGGCAAGACCGGTCTCTCCCTTTGTGGTCCAGGCGGGAACGGTCATTCCGGCTGCTCTCATCACGGGGATTCGGTCCGACCTGCCTGGGCAAATCACGGCCCAAGTCACAGAAGCGGTATACGATTCCTCTACCGGGCGAGCTCGCCTTATCCCGCAAGGAGCCCGGTTGATCGGGACGTATGATAGCCAAGTCGCATTTGGCCAATCGCGCGTACTCCTGGTATGGACGCGCCTCATCATGCCAAATGGGCGGTCGATCATCCTGGAGCGGCAGCCGGGCGCAGATGTCGCGGGCTACTCTGGGCTTGAGGATGAGGTCGACAACCATTGGAAGGAGCTGTTGGGGGCCGCGGCCCTTTCGACGCTGCTCGCCGTCGGCACCGAGGTGAATTCCGGATCGGATACGAATAGCACCAACAGCGACCTCATCGCTGCGCTCCGCCGCGGGGCGGGGGACTCGATGAACCAGACGGGCCAGCAGGTGGTCCGCCGCAATCTCAACATCCAGCCGACCTTGACGATTCGTCCGGGATTTCCGGTGCGGGTGATCGTCAACCGTGACCTGGTGCTCGAACCGTACAGAGGGTGAGGACATGACAAAGCTTAAACTTGGAGCGATCGAAGACGATAAGCCGATCAAAATTGCGCATGAACTCCCGGCGAGCGTCCACAGGGATCTGGTGGCATATGCAGAAATCCTTGCACAAGAGAGTGGACAGCCGATCGGGGAGCCGGCCAAGCTTATCGCTCCCATGTTGGCACGGTTCATGGCAGCGGACAGAAGTTTTCGGAAAGCTCGGCGGGCCCGTCAACATCCGAAAGGATAGCGCTCAGAAAGCAAGTTCAAGAAAGCAGCCAACGCAGGATTTTCGTTGTCGTCTCTCCAGTATGCCGAAAAGTCGAATCGGCTCGGACCGGCTCCATCGCGCAATTCGCGGTAGACGAGGCCCGCATAGTTGATGCCCATGTCGGATTCCAGCACCAGGGTGATTCCTGTGTTCATCCTGATCAGGCTCTTGATGATACCGCGGCTGACGTCGTGGCGCTCGAGTTTAGGACGGTCCTCAGGCGACACGAGCTTGGAAATCAGAAGATCTTCAAACTCTTTTCCCGGATCGTAGTGGCTCATCAGGACCGTCTCGCCGCGCAGGTCAGTCCAATAGACCGTGTCGCGCGCGGCGAGGGGATGATCATGGGGTAAGGCGACCAGAACACGTTCGCTCCACAGCGGCATCACTCGGTTATCGACTAACGGCAGGTTCCCTGTGACGATCAGGATATCGAGAACGCCGTTGCGAAGTGCCGTCGCTAGTCGTGTTCGTGATTTCTCGATCGTCACAAGCTCGATTTGCGGGAATCGCTGCTTGAAATCCAGCAAGGACGTCTGCAGGTTGCCAATGGAAAGTGAGGTGCAGAGCCCGACACTCAGCCGGCCAGCCTCGCTGTTGCGTACAGCCCTCGCGGTCGCGATGAGAGCATCGAACTCCTCCAGAATTGTCCTTGCCAGGCGAAGAACACTGCGGCCTGCTTGCGTCGGGCGCACACCACCGCTGAAGCGCTCAAAAATCGCAATTCCCAGGTGATATTCGATCTCGCTGATTTTTCGGCTGAGACTCGATTGTTGGGTTCTCAGCAAGTCCGCCGCTTGACGGAGGCTGCCACAATCAGCCGCAGCCACGACAGATTGCAGGTGTTTCAGTTCGATTGCCTTGCTGGCTTGAAGGGAGGATGTTGATCGACGTGGTTTTTGCATCGTAACTCTTAAGCAGATGGGCTTTGCGCTTCAATGCGCAGCGATGCCCCGGATTGTACTTGCTTCCAGATCCTAGGCGGCCGCTCGGATGACTGGAGCCCAGAGCACCGGACCTGAGATGTGTCCCGCTTTGCGGATGCGATGCAACGCATCGGGCGCGACCTCCAGGTATCCAGCAATGGCCGTGGTGTTTCCCAGAGGACGAGCTTTTCCGATTTTGCGGAGCGGCCAGCCCGCGCGCCGAAGAATGCGTTCCATCCGGGCGTCAGTGACGGTAACGATTTCGGTCAGTTGAATCGAAAGGCCGAATTCAATCATGCCCGCAAACAGCTCGTAAGTAGCAGTAGCAAGTCCACCACTTGCCTTCGGCGCATCCGGAGGAACATCGAGCGCGAATCGACTGCTCTCCCAAATCCGGTCGCTTCGTGGCGTCGGCTGCCCGTCCAGAAGGATCGGGAAGGTGTCTCTCAGCATAGTTGGGCCGGTCGAAGGCAGAAGCCGGACGCAACCCTGAATATGTCCAGCGTTCGAGCGGTTCAGGAGGTGCACGGGTCGAAGGACATCAAACTCGTCGACTTCCATCTCGCCGCTGACCTCGACGTTCCAGTCTAGGCGCTGTTTGAAAACGCGATAACGCAGCCGGTGCATCTCGGTGAGATCGTCAACGAATTCGCCGTAGTACTCCGGCGTGATGAGCTGCATCATTCTTGGCTCCTTGCCTTGCTTCAGGCAAGCAAGCAGAGAAGGCAGGAAAGCACATCCTGTGGAGTTGCACAGGTGCTTGCACCTTGCGGTTGATTATTTTCGATATTTTGATTCGGTCAACAGCACGATCGCTTGACGAAGCGAGCTGACGCCAAGCTTCGCGCGCGCGTTATCCAGGTGAAATCCCGCGGTTCGCTCTGCGATGCTGAGAATGATCCCAATCTCCCCAGCTGATTTGCCGCGCGCGGACCATTCGAGACACTGGTACTCGCGAGGAGACAGCACCACCCCACCGACCATGCGATCTATCGTCCAGAAGCGCTTTGCATGTGCATGAAAAAAGGTCGCGATTAACCGCAGGCTGTGGGCGTGCTCGATCAGCGATCGTTCGAAACCAGTTCGACGATCGTCGCTTGCAAAGCTCAGCGCGGCGATCGCGCCCTTGTCATCGTGGATAGGGAATGTAAATCCGCAGCGAATCCCAAATTTGGCGGCTTCTTCGAACAGAGCGCTCTCTGCCTCCGACCGATTTCGCGCTTCGAATCCAAGTCCCCATCGGAAGGGCTTAGGCTGGCGCATTGCCCGACGTACCACCGGATCGACGGATTCGTAGCTGCGCTGCAGATAGATAGTGGTCCAGGAGGGTGGATATGTCGAAATCAGATTGGGAGGGCTGCCCGGCCTACGGGGAAAAGCGAGATATGCGAAGCACGACAGTTCGAGCGCAGCGGCGACCTCGGCCATGCTCTGCTGAGCTGCGTCTCGATGCGTGCTTTCGGTCAATTGCTCAGCAAATCTTTGAAAAACCCGGTCCATCGCGCATGAGCCCACGGGCCACCTTGGTAGGCGCTCCTTGCATTATCGGATCGAGCATCACTGCGAATGGGGCAAAACAACGAAAAAGGCGACCTATTTCGGCTTCGATGGATCTTGATCGCGAGACCCTACATCGGGTGGTCGAGGCGTATCGGGTCAGCCGAGTCCTCGCGCTCAAGCTGTGATATAATCGCTACCAAGTCCGCGAACTGCGTCGTCTGTTTGAAATCCTGCAAGAGGGTACCGAGGATCGCCGGATTGCTGCGTCCTTTGCGTCCCAAGTTGGAGGTTTGTACGGCACTTCCGATCTGATCGTCACGCCGCAACTCAGTGACCATGCGTCGTCTTTGGTAACGCGAAATTGGATCCGGAAATCAACGCCCCGTACCCTCTCGGCGGCAAGAGCGTGCAAGACTGCATACGGCCGCGAAATTAGGAAGGCGGCGCTCGGACCAAGGCTTCACCCTGAGGATCGGCGCAAGAGAGAATTTTAAAGAATCTCGCATTGATCTCTGCCGGATCGGCGGTGCCTCAGCGTCGTGGCGCTATCGTTAACCTGTCAATGCATCGAATTTCTACCGACTGCAAATGATTCTCCATGGTGGCGCAAACCGATTTTGAGAGGCGTGAGGCTCACCTACCGCGGTCCTCTGGATTCCTGCACTAACGTCCAAAAAGTAGCTGAATTTCTGCGCCACTTCGTGATGTCCGCTGCACGTTAGTACGGCCGTTCCGACTACAAAGAGTAATCCAAACGAGGAGATTGCAAATGAAGGTCGGTGTTCCCAAGGAAATCAAGACACACGAATATCGCGTGGGTCTGACGCCTGGAGCCGTCCGCGAGTATGTTGCCGCCGGTCATAGCGTGGCGGTTGAGACGAATGCAGGGGCTGGCATTGGTGCAACAGACGAAACCTATCGCAAGGCTGGTGCAACAATCCTAAGCTCCGCGCGCGAGGTATTTGGGTCGAGCGAATTGATCGTGAAGGTAAAGGAGCCCCAGCCTTCCGAATGGACCCAGCTGCGAGAGAATCAGATTCTATTCACGTATCTCCACTTGGCGCCGGACCCAGAGCAAGCGAATGGCCTCCTAAAATCTGGGTGTACCGCAATCGCCTACGAAACAGTGACTGATGCGTATGGCGGACTTCCACTACTTGCGCCCATGAGTGAGGTCGCGGGGAGACTTTCGATCGAGGCGGCCGGTGCAGCCCTGAAGCGGTATGCAGGTGGTCGCGGGCTGTTGATTGGCGGTGTTCCGGGTGTTCAGCCGGCGCGCATCGTGGTGATCGGAGGCGGTGTTGTCGGTACGCACGCGGCCCGAATGGCGGTTGGGCTGGGTGCCGAAGTTACAATTCTTGACCAGTCGATTCCCCGGCTTCGTGAACTTGATGAACTGTTCGAAGGGCGCGCTCGTACTAGATTCTCGACCATAGATGCTGTTGAGGAAGAGGTCTTTGCTGCGGACGTCGTAATCGGAGCCGTGCTCGTTCCGGGAGGGAGCGCGCCAAAGCTCGTTAGCCGCAAGATGTTGGGCTCGATGCGAAACGGATCGGTAATCGTTGATGTTGCGATCGATCAGGGTGGGTGCTTCGAAACATCTCATCCAACCACACACGCGGATCCAACCTACGAGGTAGATGGGGTCATTCACTACTGCGTCGCCAATATGCCTGGGGCTGTCCCGCTCACCTCGAGCCAAGCTCTGAATAACGCCACTTTGCCTTTTGGACTGGCTCTCGCCCACAAGGGATTTGCAGCCGTGCTTGAGAACCAGCATCTGCGAGCGGGCCTCAATGTCTATCGTGGTCGGCTAACTTACAAAGCCGTGGCCGAGAGTCTCGGCCTGCCATACTCATCGATCGATCAGGCTGCGGCCTGATCCCCGAAGCCTCCCATGGGGGCATTTCCTCCCTGACTTGACGGGGCACTCCTTCGGGGGGGCCCCTTTTTGTCCCAGCCGTCCGTGAACTCAACAAACTCCGCGAGTCGGTCTTGCCGCTTTCAGATATTCGGCCCAGGTGCTGGCCGACCTTGGGCAGAGATGAGCAAATGAGGCGGCCGGACAGTGGTGATCGTTCGGGCCAACTTGATCATCCCTAGGGCCTGGCGAGAACGAGTCGTTCTGCCATCTACGTCCGTGACAATGCTCCGCCACCGCACTTTGCGAGCAATAGGTGCACGGTAGTATGCTCCAGGAGGAAATCAATCCAGCATCCGTTCCCCGCTTGACCGAGCTCAGCCAGTCCCGCCGCTACACGCCGGTCGCCGATTGTGGGGCCATCTTACGCTCTGCCGGATCACTCCGCGCGGTTCGGCAGCGAGCCGGCGCGGATCCCATGCAGGCCGGTCTCTCTATTCTCGATTACATGACCGGATACACAGCCCCACGATGAATTGGCCTGTGCGAGAGCACCTCGCGTCTGCCGGCTCGCAGGTGCTCCCTCTCTGTCCCAGAGCTAGGCGGGCCCACCTTGTGTCAAGCGCTATCCGAAACTGCCCTCTGCCTCATGAGGAACTGTGCCCACGGCGAGGTGATACCAGTGGTCGGCAAGGACGGCCAGTTCGACGCGTGTGCTGAACGCGGCCCGTGCGGCGTCGCCGCCCGATAGCGCTCGTTCGTGAACTTTGCAGCAATTCGTCAGGATGCGACGATTTTTCGCCGAATTCAATCACGAACGCTCCCTACAGTCTCGCCACCAGAAGGCAGCAACTCTAAACGGGATGCCAGCGGCTTGATCCTAAGACCATGCGCCGAGTTGCGACTTAATGCCAAAAGCAACAGCACGAAGGCTCAGTTCGAAGAACTTGCGTGCGCACACTCCGTCTGACGGCAATCAGCGCTGCGAGGGCGGGTGCAACAGATCCAGATGCTCAAAGGGGAACACATGATTTTGTCTCGTCGCGCAATCATCGCCGTCGCTTTCGGGGTGATGTTTACGGCATCGCCAGCATTTTCGGACGATTCGCTTGAACGCGCCCGTGCAAGTGGCGTCTCATTCGGCTTTTCAAACGAGCCGCCTTACGCGTTCTTAGGTGCGGATGGACAGGCGACGGGTTCGACTGCGGAGCAGATTGTGGCGATCTTTAAGAAGATCGGGGTCAAAGAGGTGCGCCCGGTTCTTACGGAATGGTCTTCTCTTATCCCAGGTCTGAACGCTGGTCGCTTCGACGCGGCGACCGGGATGTTCATTCTTCCTACCCGATGCACTGCAGTAGCGTTCGCCGAACCAATGTCCAAGGTTGGAACGGCAATGCTCGTAAAGAAGGGGAATCCCAAAAACCTGCACAGCTATGGAGACGCCGCAAACACTCCAGATGCTCGCGTCGCGGCGATGGCGGGGGCTGCCGAAGAAAAGTACCTTCTGAAGGCGGGAATCCCGGCAGATCGCCTTGTTCTGCTGCAAGACCCCGGTGCCATGCTGGCATCTGTCATATCAGGGCGTGCAGACGCTGCGGTGCTCACGCCGGGAAGCGTTAGGTCCATGGCACAAAAAGCTGAGGCAGAGGTCGAGGTTGCCACACCATTTACGACCCCAGAATGGGCATTCTCGTATTCTGCAGTTCCATTCCGGAAGGGGGATGCATCTCTCCGCGAGGCGTTCAACGCCGGCCTCAAAGAATACTTGGGCTCCGACGAATGGAAATCAGTGAACATCAAATATGGTACAAATTCAGAGCTCCCAGATGACATGACGGCCCTGCGGCAATGTTCCAACAAGGGCAACTAGTGCATGGGAATGGCCGAGTTCATTCCCGTTCTCCTTGAAGGCACCGCAGTATCCCTTCTGATTGCCGCGGCAGCGTCCTTGGTTGCCATCGTTATGGCATTCATGGCCGGATTTGCCAGGCTGTCAGACGTTCGCGTTCTGAGATGGATGGCGAATTGTTATGTCGAGTTCTTTCGAGGCACCTCGCTGCTGGTCCAACTCTTTTGGCTGTTCTACGTGTTGCCCCATTTTGGCATCTTGCTCCCGCCATATGGGGTTGCAGTTGCGTCCTTAGGGCTGAACATTGGGGCATATGGCAGCGAAGTTGTAAGAGGTGCAATTCTCTCAATACCTCGCGCCCAGATCGAGGCAACGATAGCGCTCAACATGACTAAGCGCTTGGCCATGCGACGAGTGGTGCTTCCCCAGGCGCTCCTCACGATGCTCCTCCCGTGGGGAAATCTTCTCATCATACTGTTCAAATCGACTTCAATCGTGTCGTTGATCACAATCCACGACCTGGCCTTTAATGCATACAACTTAAACATTCAGACATTTGAGACCGTTCCAATATATGCAACAACTCTCGCTATTTACTTTCTAATCGTTCAAGCGGTTGCCCTATCAGTCGCCGCTTTGCATCGCATCCTTGATCGCGGCAGCGCAGGCACGATGGCATGAACGAGTTCTTTGATCTCGGCTTTGCATGGGCCATCTTACCGGCAATACTTCAGAGTGCAATTGTGACGCTCGAGGCTACCGCGTTGGGATACTTCCTTGCGCTTCTCATCGGATTGCCTCTGGCGCTCGCCCGGCGTAGCTCACGCGTCATTCTTATTGCTTTGAGTTGGTCTTTCGTCGAATTGTTTCGATCAACGCCCCTCCTGATTCAGTTATATGTCGTTTTCTTTGTCGCTCCGCAATTTGGCATAACGCTGTCGCCTATGTCAGCTGGACTGCTCTCGCTCGGCCTGTACTACGGATGCTTCATCTCAGAAGTTTATCGGGCAGGTCTCAACGCCGTGCCACGAGGACAATGGGACGCGATACGGGCGCTGAATATTGGTGCTTGGCAGGCCTATCAACGGGTTATACTTCCTCAAGCTATCCCGCCAATGATTCCCGCCTTGGGGAATTTCCTGATCGATATGTTTAAGGCGACACCGATCTTGTCAGTCATTACCGTAATCGAGATGATGACAAGGGCGAAAATGATCGGTTCGGAGACATTCAGATACACGGAGTGCATCAGCATCGTTGGAGGTATATTCTTGCTACTCAGCTTGGCTTCCTCAATGATCATTCGAAAAGCAGAAACTTATTTCGGAATAGCCGCCCGCACGCACAGTGCAAACGCAAGCTGGTATCACAACTGAGGTGCCTTCCGCCTTGTCTGCCTGCAGGCAACAGTGAGTAATTCGAGAGCCTCGATAGGTGCGGCGCGGCAATCAGGATGGAAGTGCGTATTGCCGCATGTGGCGATGTTCCCGGTAGGCCTATTATTGCCTCATCTATTTTGCTCTCTAGCCAGGGGATTGACGGAAGCCGGTCGTACAACTGGTGGTCATCTCGAGCGCGCCGATGTCGCGCTCGGTGCTCGACCGAGCGCTTGCAAAGCCAACAGTCCGGTGATCGGGCGTGGTCAAAGCCGCCACCCGCCGAAGGCGGTGGCGCAACCAGCCTTGAGCACGGTCGATCACCGGTCTACTTCACACCGCCGTTCCTTTGCCCGGCGGCGGCGGGCTTTCCGGTGATGTGTCGATCACGTGAATTTGTGCTGCGTTTTCCCGCGAGCTAAACAACAGTGCGCTTGCTTGCTCGCTGCGCCACGATTTGAGAGGACGTTGAAGAGTTCGGAGTACCTTGCTCGGGTAAAGCCCGTGGCATTCTGCCTGAAGCTTGCAAAGGAGTTCGCTGCCGGTTCGCCACGGCTCGGCCTCGAACCGCGCAGCTGTGGCGTAGCCTTGACGAGCGGATCAGGGCGTCGTCGCTCACGCTTCGGCTTCGCAATTGGCCTGTCGGTCGGGCGCACCGCTCCTTCTTTCCCCGCGATCCGCAAGCTCGACAAAAACGGTTCGATCGGTCGCGCCGCAGTGGATGGCTTGCTGGGACGGCGGCAGTGAGACTGGCCAACTTCTCCTGCACGGCTCGGATATCGCGCAATAAGGTGACCGGATCTAGGCGGGCAATATTTCATTGACGCTGGCACGGATGGCATCAGGTGTTTTGCTTCGGCGACCAGCCGCTGATGTGGGGGGCGCGAGGGCGCCATACGTTTTGTGGACGCGCGCTCCGTCGCGCTCCTTTCGTAGCAATTTGAACGATGGCTGAAAAAAGTTCACGAACAAGCGGGCCGAACGGTAAAGCTGAGCCAGCAAAGCAGCCGCTTCGAGCCCCTCGAATCGACGGTAGCCGACCATTCGTCGGACACCGCGCCGTTCTTCCTGCACGAAGGCCTGATCGTTCTTGCGATAGGGGCGACAACGCGTGAAGACGATACCAGCCTGTTCGCAGTATACCTTCAAGATCTCATTCATGAACACAGAGTCGTTGTCGGTATCCAGACCCAGGAGCGCACACGGTAGCTGTTTACGAAGTTCGGTCAGAACCGTGCTCAACAGCTTCTGCTCACGCACCAGAAGTGGCGCGCATTCCGTCCAGCCGGTCGCGATGTCCGTGAGAACAAGCGTGTGGACGACTACCGCGCGCCGAGGGTCCGCTGTGGGCAACAAGATCGGCCTCGACCAACCCAGGAGCCGGATCTCCCCAATCCGCTGAAGTACAAATAGGGATGCTGCGTCGCAGAGCACTTGCCACAGAGCGACGACGCGGCCGACCGCTTTGCTCACGAACGCATCGAAGTGTCCGGTCGATCGTCGCCGCACTCATCGACAATAATTTAGCCCGAATCTCTGACGCTAGGTCGATATGGCCGTGCCGCTCCATCGACTCAATCAAGATCGGCAGCAGGGGCTTCAGAGGCTTGCCTCACACCCGGTCTGCAGCCTCCGAAAGCAGTATTTAGCGCATTTCGCTCCGCGTCTTGGTAGATCCGCGGACGATTGCGGCGACGCTCTGTCTGGCCCTCAGAATCGCAGCGCAGCAACCGCATCGCATGCTTCCGATGGAAGCCCGTGATCGCAACGAACTCGTCGAGGACGCGGCCCTTTTCGACTCGGCTCGACATCCTGTAGCGCCGCGCCAAACAGACTTCAATTCCTTGCGCCTCGCCATACTCAATCTCCTCATCGTTGTCCCTGCGCTCCCTTGCCAGGGGGAGCAATTTACGTGAGGCAACAACTCAGCATTCAGGAACATTTCTGGCGACGCAATGCGGCCTACCGGGAACGTCGCCACATCCGGCAATACGGCTTCCCATCCAGATTGTCGCGCTCTACGACAGGCGTCACAGAGCTGTCGGATGCCCCCTCGATCAGAGACGAAGGAGCGAGACAGAAATGCCAGCCGAACAAGAGATTGTTGATATGGTGATGAGCTACGGCTCGCTGGCAGTCATTGGCAAACTGAGTCTGTCCATGTGCAAGGGCCAGAAGCTAGTACTGATGGGTTTTTCGGCTCAGGCAAAAACGAATACGCTCACGCACCGTGATTATTCTCGAATCCACGGGAGCACTCGTACAAGTCACCCACGCTGAGTTGCGCACCGGCCGTGGAAAGACCGGAACGGGATTCCCGCAATTCACGCTGTTTCCTCACATGACTGCGGCCCAGAACGTGATCGAAGGCCGGTGTATGTTCTGGGGCAGCGTGTCCGCACCGCTCGATGCGGTGGAATGCCACTCCTGAAGCTAGTGGGCCTAGAAGATAAGAAAGATCACTGTCCAGCGTTGCTCTCTAGGCCGCAACAGCGCGTGCAACCGCCAGAGCATTGCCTGCGGGACCCACAATAACGTTCTTTAACTGACTGACTTCTACACTGGATCCCGAGTTAGTTAACGAAGTTCTCCAAAGTGATTGGTCAACTCAGCGCACTGGACGATCTAACGATCTTGATCCTGAGCCATTGCGCAAGAAGTTGCCGATCGGGTGTGCTTCTTTCACGATGTAAGAATTTACACGAAGGGCGACCGTAAGGTCATTATCAAAGTTCTTCAACGAGCGAACGCACTAATTCCTTTCTTCAAGTATTTCGCTCACACGATAACGCGATAGTCCAGATGAACGTGCGTCGACGAGTCTCGCGCGTAAGATGGACCGGTCCTCTTGATCGACGACGAGGAGCGACGCCGGCGCTGCACAGAGGTCGACTTGCGCCAATTAGAGGATCGACGCGAGCGTGGTGCGACAAAGAGTGGTGATATCGTATATGGGCAGTTTTGTCATTTCACGCATGGCCGGCGCGACGAGAGGAAATCCGGTGCATTCAAACAGAATAGCTGCGATCTCCGGATGAGCAGAGCGGATTTTTGTTATACAACCCATCACATCCTTCTCGATATCCCCAACTTCGGTCGGCGGGGGCGGGCGCTTCATTTCATTTTCCCACAACTTGCCACCTTCAGTTCCGGCGATAACCACCCGCGCGCGGTGAGCGGCGCTGTCGATCCCGAGCAGATCTTCTCCACATTTTGTCGAATCCGCGGTCAGGACTGCGAGCTTCGTCGCCGGCGGCAGTTGACGAATCAACGTCGGCACCAAGAGTAAACTTGACATTACCACCGGAACATTGACCGCTGCGGCGACCGCCCTCTGATGCCGAATAAAAAAGCCGCAGTTTGAACTTATAGCTACCGCGCCTCGCTCAACTAGGCGACGAGCGGCTTTGATGCAAGCCGCCTCAAGCGTCGGATCGCCACGAATGACGACATCCGCCCAAGCTCCTTGGACTGTTTCTAGTATGACTGGAAAGTCGTAAGTCGCGGGATTCAACAGCGAGTTTGGTCTCGGCGTGGACTGCGGCTGTCCCCGTTCCAGATTCAAAATTCCGAGAGAACGTGAGGTCTGCGTCATTTCAAGACTCCTAGCGCGAGACAACCATAGCACACGTTGAGGCGGGATTCCTTCCATCCGCCAGCCGCCCGGCCGAAATTGGGCAACAATACAACAGAGTACAGAGTTTTTCTTCGCCACAGTTGGCTCCGGCGGTTGTCAGCGCAGAGGTGTGACACCAGAGGCCGTGTCCTTGACCAGGGTCGTTGGAGTGCATGCTCTCGAAAGCTTGAAGTGCAATCCCAAGTCGTTTTGATCGTCGCACCTACGGAGCCATCGGTCCCCCCTTCGGAGCCATTTGGTAGTCGCGGGCGGCTCCTCACGGTCACTTGCGCGAGCCCGCTGAAGGCCTCTCCCACGTGAAAGCGTATTGTGAGCAGGCGAAAATTGTGTTCACGCGTCGCCGACCCCACCGTAAGAACGACTAGGCGTTTGTCGAACAGAAGAAAGGAGCCGTGGTCCGACGGATGCGTGGTTATCGGCGGTCTGAAGGGCTCGGGGCGGTTGCGTTGCTCGCAGAACTCTATCGCTCAGTGCGCACGATCGTGAACTTCTTCGGGCGTCGTTCAGGGTCATCGGAAAACAGCGCGATGGCACACGCGTCGATAAATCTTATAGTTCGCCGACGCCGCCCCATCGGTGGCCGGCAGAACCGACGCACCCGCGATGCGGTTTGGATCCGACTGCAGGAAATCTGCGTCAGGTTGGAGCCGGTCGCGTCGCTGCTGACATTCGGTCCGAGCAGCAACTCTGGCCGACCTTGCCGACGAGCGATTCGATTAGTGCGGCCCCGCCGATCGAATGTTTATCGCCAGCTTGCGAAAATCTTGGAAAGAGGCGCATCTCGACCGACGGGCCGGCCGATCCTAAAAGCGAACCGGGGTGGTCGTGCCCTGTTCCGCGCGTTCAGGTGACCGACAACTGCAGGAGTGCTTCGAGGGCGAGCCGCGGCGAACCCGCGCCGAGTTCCTGAGAAGGCTCCAGACGAAATATCAGGGCGCTTACGCTTCGATGTTGCTCGCTGTTCTCTGCGCAACTTTGCCGGCGAAGCCTTGAATGGCCTTCTAATCATGATAGCCCAGAAAATATACCAGACAGTCGAGGCGTAGAGGTCAGAGCGGGAAAACACCACATTTTCCTCGGTTGCCGCATATTTTCGACTATTATCCCTTGCATATGAGAGAAATACAGATCTGGACCGGTGTAGTCTCGTGAGAACAACAATGAGCTTGCCAGTTGCGTTTCGGAGGAAAATGGGATTGCGAATTGACGTACAGCAGGAGCTTCTGTAGGCGAGTCTGTTGACCGGATCGGTCCGGCTTGGCTGTCGGGAATTTGGGCGCGCCGGCATCCCAACTGTTCGAAGGTCATCTCGTCGTGATTTGCGCGACTGATCTCGGCCAGCCACGCCGCAGTTACCTTTCCGGTACTCGAGCTCCTCGCATCAAAGCGCCCGACTTCGCGCATGTCCGGCTTATCGTGCAATAAACGACTGTATTGTCTCAAGGGGAGTCAAAAATGATCGAACTACGTTATGTCTTGTTTCCGCGTACCGCATGCTTCGGTCGGGCATTGGCCACAGTGTTGGTCGCATCTGTTCTCAGTTCGCAGGTTTCTTCGGGCTTCGCGACCACGTTAGAAGAGGCGAAAGCAAACGGCGTCACCATCGCGTTAGCTAATGAGCCGCCCTGGATGAGGATGGACCCGGATGGCTCGCCGGCCGGGCTGGGCCCTGAACGTGATGAAGCCATTCTCAACGAGGTAGGGATCACCAAGTTTAGCGGGCAGATGATGGAATATGGGGCGATGATTCCTGCGATCCAATCTAAGCGCGCAACGATGTCCTCTTCCGGTGCTCTGTTTATAAAACCAGAGCGCTGTCAGGCTGTCCTCTTCTCAAATCCCGTGAGTTGTGGCGGGGAGGCACTCATTTTGCCGAAAGCCTTGGTCGCCAAAGTGAAATCTTACAAGGATATCGCCGACCAAAACCTGAGGATCGGCGTCTGCGGCGGCTGCACTCAACAAAGGCTGGCGATCGATGCTGGGGTCAAACCCGAAAATATCGTCGTATTCCCCGATGGGATGAGCGGAATGAAGTTGCTGAGCGACAAGCGCATCGATGTGTTTGCAAACGACAATGCGACTGTGGCTGATCTGCAGAAGCGGATGGGTGACCCCTCAGTCAATCAGGTCGTGCTTGCCGCTGGTACAAAGTTGTCGTGCGCTGCCGCGGCATTTAACAAGGACAGCATCGAGCTGCGGGACGCCTACAATGAAGGGCTCCGAAAGATTCTCACCAGCGGCAAATACGTGGAATTGATGAAGCGGTACGGGCGAGAAGACAGCATGATCGGAGTTGGCGAAATTGCAACCGAGCAGCTCTGCGCTAAATGAGAGGGTTACAGAAGCGAGATACGCTCTGACCGAGCGTATCTCCGCTTTGGGCCGTAGTTTGCCGAGGGTGATCGCAATCTGCACTCTCCTTTGCCTCGCAATGAATCGCCGACTATCCGTTTGGAAACGCTATGATCGAACCAATCGTGGAATTCAATGACGTCCACAAGCTTTTTGGAGCACATCCTGTCTTGACGGACCTAAGCTTCAGCGTCTCGCCGGGTGAGAAGCTCGCGTTGATCGGCGCTTCTGGCTCGGGCAAGACCACAATCTTACGGATCTTAATGACCCTTGAGACGATCCAAAGCGGTAGCGTTTTGGTCGGCGGCAGACCGCTCTGGAGTGCGGAGACAACCGCTATGAGCCCACGCCGGCGAGAGGCCCATCTTCACGAAATGCGCTGCAGCATTGGAATGGTGTTCCAGCAATTCAATTTGTTCCCACACATGTCGGTTTTGCGTAACATTACGCTGGCGCCTGTACTTACGCGCGGAATTAGCGAGGCCGAAGCCCGGGAACGCGCGATGGACTTGCTCGAGATGGTCGGCATGGCCAACAAAGCCAACGCCTTACCAGCCGAATTGTCAGGTGGCCAAAAGCAGCGCGCAGCAATCGCGCGGGCTCTCGCACTAAAGCCGAAGATCATGCTGTTCGACGAAGTCACTTCGGCGCTTGATCCGGAACTTGTCGAAGAGGTGCTCAACGTCTTGCGCACGCTCGCGATTGACACCGATATGACAATGCTGCTCGTGACTCATGAAATGAGCTTCGCTCGGGACTTTGCGGATCGAGTCCTGTTCCTGGATGCTGGCCGTATCGTCGAAGAAGGAGTGCCCGGAGAGATATTTCGAAATCCGCAGCAAGAGCGAACTAAACACTTCTTGCGCAAGATAGTCGCAGCAGGACTGAGTCTCTAAATGCCGGCGTCATTCGAGTTCATTGTTGTTATTCTATCTGGCGCGATCCTCACTATAGAGCTGACGGTGTTCGGAAATTTGTTGGCCCTGGTGGTCGCTTTCACCGTGGGGTTCGCGCGCCTTTCCCGGGCAGCTTCTTTGCGAATTCCTGCAACAATTTTCACCGAGTTCTTCCGCGGCACGTCGATGTATGTCCAACTCTTCTGGGCTTATTTCGTGCTTCCACTATTCGGTTTCGCGTTAACGCCGTTCGAGGCGGCCATTCTCATTCTGGGACTGAACTCCGGCGCATATGCATCGGAGATCGTTCGCGGCGCAATGCTCGCTTTACCGCGAGAGCAGATCGAAGCGTGCGTTGCCCTCAATCTGGGACGCTGGCAGCGGCTGCGCCACGTGCTGCTGCCCCAAGCGCTCCTTCTAATGATTCCTCCGTTTTCGAACAGCGCCGTGGAATTGCTGAAAGCCACTTCTATTGTGTCGTTGATCTCTCTTTCGGAGATGGCGTTCCGCGCGCAAACCGTGCGCGCTCAAACCGGCGACACGGCGATCCCGTACGTCACGATACTGACTGTATACTTTGTACTTGCGATAGTGATCTCGACCTCGATGCGGCTGCTGGAGCGACGCCTGAGGGCCCAGCCGGGCAAAGCAGTGGCATCAACAAGCCCGCGATCAATATCCGGCTTGTTTCCATACCGGTCGTATGCGTTACGACGGCGACGCTTGTTCCGCCGTTGAATCCCTCTGGCAGAAGCATGTCTCAACTCAGGTCATCAGAAGGATAGAGGATGGAGTGGAACTGGTCGTTCGCTTTCCAGATATTTCCGCAGCTTGCCGAGGGAGTAAAAGTTACTGTGCTCGCAAGTGTCCTCGGTTCAGTTCTTGCCATGTTGATCGGTTTGGCGATCGCCATCGGTAGGCGTTCTGCGCAATCGGGCGTCGCTTTAGCTCTTCGCTATTTTGTCGAATTCGTTCGGGGGACGCCGTTTCTTATTCAACTGTACGTCGCCTTTTACATGTTGCCAGATATTGGAATTCTTCTTAGCCCACTTACCGCCGGCGTACTCACGCTAGGTATTCACTATTCTAGCTACACGTCTGAGGTGTTTCGCGCGGGTATCGAAAACGTCGAGCGTGGCCAATGGGAGGCCGCGAGAGCGTTGAACCTGATGCGTTTTCAGGTGTGGAGGCATGTCATTATTCCGCAGGCGTTACCTCCGATGGTCCCTGCGCTCGCCAACTACGTCGTCGCCATGTTCAAGGAAACACCGCTCCTTTCCGTCATTACTGTAGTGGAATTGATGTCAGAGGCGCGCATTGTTGCTAACATCAACTATAGGTACCTCGAACCAATCACAATGGTTGGCGCCTTCTTCTTAGCGGTCAGCGTACCTTCGGTCATAGCATTGCGTTATCTCGAGCAACGTTACGCATTAGGACGCCGACGGACAAATGCGTTCACCTTCTAGGGTCTTCTGCACGAAGGAAGACACTTGACTACTAAGAGGAGTACTATGGCTGACTACCTTTCCACGAAGATATTCGAGGGAACTGCAGGCACGTCAAAAGCAGTGGCTCGCATCGGGCTGATACTCCTTTCGACGGACGAGGTTGGCGGGGAGGCCTTCGGATCGATCATGCCTAAGGACGAGGTCCTAGTTTTTAGTACCAGATCTGCGTACGATCACACTGGAACGGGCTTCTCACTATTGACGTCCTTTTCAGAAGTTGCGAACACGCTCCCGCCGGCTGGTCGGTTGGATGTGTTGGCTTTCGGTTGCACGAGTGGCAGCATAAGGCTGGGCGTGCATAATTTGCTCGCCGAACTCGCGGAAGCGCGGCCTGGCGTGAAGTACACCTCACCCGCTATTGCCGGCCTGAAGGCGCTCAATCGCATTGAGGCCAAGAGAATTGCACTGCTTACGCCTTACGAACTCCAGACTCATCACCAACTCTCTTCGTTCTTTCGCGAGAATGCGTTCGAATTAACGGCAGATGGTACCTTCGGAAAATCGACTGATGCTGAAATTGGGGAACTGAGCCGCGACGCTATTTTCGGTGCAGCCAAGGCTCTCACCCAAGCGAAATTGCCGGACGCTCTCTTTATCTCCTGCACCGCAACGCCGATTGTTCCACATATCGAGAGCCTGGAGCGGGAGCTCGGAATACCTGTCATCACGAGTTCCCAAGCGATGGCTTGGGATGCTCTTCGGCTCGCCGGTTATCGCAAGCCGATAAAGGGAGTCGGGGCTTTGTTGGCGTCACAGCGCTAAGGTCCGCATCGGTGAGTTGTTCACCGTCATTCAATTGGAAGAGTGAGTATGATTGGGGTCGACGCTATCCGGGATGCGCGTAGGCGCATCGCTGATCACATACTCTGCACACCGCTTGTGGGGTCGCCCGGATTATCCGCACTTTGCGGTAGCCCGGTAAGTTTGAAGCTTGAGCACTACCAATCAACAGGCAGTTTTAAGTTGCGCGGAGCGACCAACGCGATCCTGAAGCTTACTGCTGCCGAGCGGGCAAGAGGAGTTGTAGCTGCCTCGACTGGCAATCATGGTCGCGCCCTTTGTCATGCGGCCCGCGCGGTCGGCTCGCGCGCAACAATCTGCATGTCGAGGCTGGTACCAGAAAACAAGGTCGAGGAGGTTCGCCGGCTCGGAGGAGACGTGCGGATCGTCGGCTTGTCGCAGGACGATGCGCAAAAAGAAGTCGAGCGTCTTGTGATTGAAAGCGGACTGGTGATGGTGCCGCCTTTCGATCACCCGGAGATCGTTGCTGGACAAGGAACAATTGGCCTTGAGATCGTCGCAGCCATGCCTGATGTCGCGACCGTACTTGTGCCGCTGTCCGGCGGTGGGTTAGCCGCCGGTATCGCAGCTGCGGTGAGGGATATGCGACCAGCCGCGAATGTCATAGGCCTTACCATGGAAAACGGCGCGGCGATGAAGGCAAGCCTTGATGCTGGTCGGCCGGTGCTCGTCGACGAGTTGCCGAGCCTTGCCGATTCGCTTGGCGGTGGTATTGGCCTCAACAACGGGGTGACCTTCACTATGTGTCGCGCCTTGCTCGACGGGGTAGTGCTCGTGACAGAAGCAGAGATCGCTGCCGGTATTCGTTATGCTTACAACGAAGAACGTGAAATCCTCGAGGGCGCCGGAGCTATCGGTATTGCCGCATTGCTTGCTGACAAAATCCCTAACCTAAGGGGACCGATAGTCGTGGTTCTTTCCGGCCGAAATATCGATATGCGACTGCACCGGTCTGTCGTTGAGGGGCAAAACACGGTGTTTCGATAGGAGGACTGATGCCCAAGTTGAAAGTTCTGACAGAGCGCGAGCTTAGGCAGTTGGTTTCGCTAGACCAGATGGCGGTCAACTGCATCGAGGACGCGTTCCATTCGCTAGCGACTACGAGAGTCGCGATGCCGCCTGTCCTCAGGCTCGATATCCCCGAACATGGAGGTGAGGTAGACGTCAAAACGGCTTACGTGCCTGGCCTTGATAGCTTTGCTATAAAGATTAGCCCCGGATTTTTTCACAATCCGAAGATAGGTCTGCCAAGCGTCAACGGGATGATGGTATTGCTCTCCAGCACTACTGGTTTAGTGCGAGCGATAATGCTGGACAATGGGTACTTGACCGATGTGCGCACCGCCGCAGCTGGTGCTGTGGCAGCAAAATATCTGGCCCGCAAGGACGCTTCAGTGGTTGCCGTATTTGGGGCCGGAAATCAAGCGAGGCTCCAACTGCAAGCGCTCACGATGGTCCGGCCTCTCAGGGAGGCCCGCATCTGGGCCCGCGACGTCTCAAAAGCCGACAGACTTGTCCAGGAACTCTCTGCGAAATTTAGCTTCGTTGTAAGGCGCCATGCCGATCCGGTAGAGGCTGTAGCTGGCTCGCACATAATCGTCACGACTACACCTGCCGATCGGCCCATCCTAAACGCGGACTGGCTTGAACCCGGACAGCACATAACGGCGATGGGATCGGATGCCGAGCAAAAGAACGAAATCGATCCAGTCGCGATCGCCCGTGCGGATCTTTATGTACCCGATAGCCTCGGACAGAGCCGACGGTTGGGGGAACTTCACCACGCGATTGCCGCGGGCGCGGTCTCGCCGGATGCAAGGTTTCCAGAGCTAGGGGAGATCATTGCAGGGACCGCGACGGGCCGCGAGCACGATCGGCAAATCACCATCGCTGATCTTACTGGCACCGGCATTCAGGACACCGCCATTGCCGCGCTTGCGTTTGCGCGCGCGGAGACTGCAGCAGCGGGCTCGATATTTGAAAGCTAACAAACCGCTTGGGATAGTCGCACTTCCCTTTGACCACCTTCACAAGACCAACTGCATGGAGCGAAGCCGATGACAATTAGCAAAGGACCCCAGGCGTTTCCTAGGGCCGAGTACCTGCGAAGACTCGCCGCGCTCAAATCGGAAATGGCACGACGCGGTGTCGAGACCCTGGTCGTCTTCGACGCGAACAACATAACTTATCTTAGTGGGTACACGGCTACATCTGGCTATGTGCCGCAGGGGCTTCTTGTTTGCAGCGGCGATGAGGAACCGACCTTCATTCTTCGTCGTCAAGACGCGCCCGCAGCGATCCACCAAACGTTCATGGAACGCGATAAAGTCATCGGCTATCCCGAAGCTCTCATTGGAAACCCAGAGATGGATGGTTATGACACAGTTATTGATTTCATTAACCAAATGGACGCTGCGAGCCGCGGTGTAGGGCTGGAAATGAGCAGTCTTTCGGCTAAATCTGCAGAAAAGTTCAGGAGGCGACTGCCGAACGCTAGACACGTTGATTGTAGCAATGCGGTAACATGGATTCGACTCATCAAATCCGATCTTGAGATCGCCGTGATGCGGGAAGCGGCCGCGATTTCCGATGCTGCGATTCTGCGAGCCGCTGAGGTGATCCGTCCTGGTGTGCGGGAAGCTGATGCTGTTGCCGAGATCGCGGGGACCTTGATTCGGGGTGTGAACGGCAACGCGGGGACGAAGCTCGGGCCGATCAGTTTGTGCTCCTCGCCACGTACAGGTACGCCTCATATCTCATGGAGCGAAGATGTCTTTCGCCAGGGCTCACAGATCAACCTTGAACTTGGCGGCGTTCGGCACGGCTATTGTGCTGGTATCATGCGCACGTTTTCGATCGGCGCTCCTTCTGATCGTCTCCGTCGCCTACATGAGGCGGAGCTCGCAGGCCTCGAGGCCGCACTTAGCGCAGTGCGTCCGGGATCTACCTGTAGCGATGTCGCAAACGCATTTTATCGAACTCTTGAGAAGCATAATTTTAGAAAGGACTCCCGTTGTGGTTACGCCCATGGGATCGGGTGGCTCGAGCCGACTGCGAGCTTGAAAGATGGAGATCTAACAGAGCTGAAGCCGAACATGACCTTCCATCTGATGCTCGGGAACTGGATTGATGAGGAGTTCGGGTACGTACTTAGCGAAACCTTCCGCGTTACCGAGTCCGGCGTCGAAGTATTGACGAGTGCACCGAGGAAGCTTTTTGAGCTTAGCTAGGAAGTCGAGGATGCTCTGACAACGACGGCCCCACGTCCGAAACAGCTCTCTCGAGAGCTGTTTCGGCCGCGCCTTCTCGCCGACGGCCCATTGCAGCACAGGAAGGCCGCTGCCTACTTTGCGAAAGGAAGCGACATGAAGTTCGGCTTCATCGCGAAGCACCGGAACGTCTGGCCGGTGGCATGGCTATGCGAAGCAATGGGGGTATCGCGGTCGGGCTCCCATGCCTGGCTGGACCGATCGCCCAGCGCCAGATCCCGCAGCGACGAAGCGGCCGGCCTAAAGGTGAAGGCAAGCTTCCTTGCCAGCGACCGGACCTACGGGCCACGGCTTTCTGGAGAGACCTTTTGGCAGACGGCATCGAATGTGGTCTGCATCGGATCGAGCCACTGATGCGCCGTAAGCGTAGCGCTGCGGCCCTTTTGAATGACGCTTGACGTCTATTTTGTTCGCGTGGCGCGTCGCCGCGGTTTCCATGTGTCGGACAACGCGTTGACGGCGGCCTCGAGGGCCTTCCGGTCGATCACGTTGGGATCGAACCGCTCCGTACGCCTCCGATGGGGGCCGTCTTGCGTGAGGGTTGGTAATTCGCGAAGCGTGTGACCTTAAGTCTAGCTTTAAGGTCATCAGGCGATGCGGGTCGAGGTTTTAGGCGGGCTGGAGCGGCGGCGGCGTTGGTCGCAGGACGACAAGGCACGGATTGTCGAGGAGACGTTGGCACCGGGCGCGAAGGTAACTGAGGTTGCGCGGCGCAACGGAGTAGCGGCCAGCCTGGTGTTTACCTGGCGTCGACAAGCACGGACATCGGAACAAGTTGCACCATCTTTTACGCCGGTGCAGATCGCCGCCGTAGCGGCTTCGACTGAAGAAACTGCGAAGCTTTTGCCTACGGTTGATGGCCGAGTTCGCTCGGCGGCAGCCGCACGTACTGGATTGATAGAGATCGATCTCGGCAACCGACGGTGCATCCGGGTGGATGCGCACGTCGATCCGGAGGCGCTGGCGCGGGTCCTCGATGTGCTTGGACGCCGATGATTGCTGTACCAGGGAATGTGCGAGTGTGGCTGGCGACAGGCTACACGGATATGCGCAGAGGCTTTCCGTCGCTGGCCCTCCAAGTGCAGGAGGTGCTGCACAAAGAACCGCTCAGCGGTCATTTGTTTGTCTTCCGCGGTCGCCGCAGCGATCTTGTGAAGGTGATCTGGCACGATGGTCAGGGAGCCTGCTTGTTCACAAAAAAACTCGAGAGAGGAAAGTTTATCTGGCCATCGGTTGCCGGTGAAGCGGTAACGATCTCGCTGGCGCAGTTGAGCTATCTGCTGTCCGGGATCGATTGGCGCAATCCGCAAGAAACCCAGCGGCCGACGCGGGTCGGATAATCGTTTTGGGTTTGAATCTGATGCTCGATCTGATTCAATGGCGTCATGACATCGAAGCCGGACGACCTTCCTTCGGATCTCACGAGAGCCTACCTTGCTCTGCTGGCCGAGCGCGAGGCGTTGCAGGCTGAACGCGATGTGGCAGTCGCGGATGCCGCCAACGCGCGGGCGGAGCTATCGGACAGCGAGGTGCTGATCGCTCATCTTGAGCTACGGATCGAGAAGCTCAAACGCGAACTGCACGGGCAGCGCTCCGAGCGCACGGCGCGTTTACTCGAGCAGTTGGAATTGGAGCTCGAAGAACTCGCCACCACGGCGACCGAGAATGAGCTTGCCGCGCAGGCCGCAGCAGCGAAGACGCAGAACGTTCGCCCCTTCATGCGCAAGCGGCCGGTTCGCCAGCCATGGCCGGACGACATCGAACACGAGCGCGTCGTCATTGAGGCTCCAACGAGCTGCGCCTGCTGCGGTGGATCTCGGCTGGCGAAGGTCGGAGAGGATGTGACCAAGACGCTGGAGGAGATCCCGCGTCGCTTCAAGGTGATCGAGACGATACGCGAGAAGTTCACCTGCCGCGATTGCGAGAAGATCAGCCAGCCGCCGGCACCGTTCCATGCCACGCCGCGCGGCTTCATCGGTCCGCAATTGCTGGCGACAATGCTGTTCGACAAGTTCGGCATGCATATCCCGCTCAATCGCCAGAGCGTGCGCTTCAAGGCTGAGCGGATCGACCTGCCGCTGTCGACGCTGGCCGACCAGGTCGGCCACGGAACCTTCGCCGTCATGCCGCTGTTCCAGCTGATCGAGCGTCATGTGCTCGCGGCCGAGCGCCTTCATGGCGACGACACCACTATCCGCATCCTGGCGAAGGGCAAGTGCACGACCGGCCGGATCTGGACCTATGTGCGGGATGACCGGCCGTTCGCCGGGCCTGCGCCGCCGGCGGCGGTCTATTATGCCTCGGGCAACCGACGGGGCGAACATCCTCAGAAGCATCTGGCCGCCTTCGCCGGCATTCTGCAGGCGGATTGCTATGGCGGCTTCGAGCCGTGTTCGACCCAAAAAGGAAAGCAATGCCGATCACGCCGGCGTTTTGCCTGGCCCATGCGCGGCGGGGATTCTTCGAACTGGCTGACATCGAGAAAGCCGCCCGGGAAGGCCGCAAGGGCAAACCGGTCTCCCCGATCGCGCTGGAGGCGGTCAGGCGTCTGGATGCGTTGTTCGAGATCGAGCGCGCCATCAACGGCCGTAGTGCCGACGAGCGGCGTGCCGTGCGCCAGGAGCGGAGCAAGCCGCTGCTCGACGACATGCATGACTGGCTGCTCCGCGAGCGAGAAAGCCTCTCGCGCTCCGCCGAGGTCCTGAAGCCCATGAACTACATGCTCAAGCGCTGGGACGACTTCGTCCGCTTCCTCGACGATGGCCGGATCTGCTTGACCAACAATTGCGCTGAGCGTGCATTGAGAGGCATTGCCTTGGGAAGGCGCAACTGGACCTTCGCTGGTAGCCAACGTGGCGCCGACCGTGCCGCGATCATGCTGACGATGATCACGACCTGCCGCCTCAACGACGTCGATCCAAAGGCCTGGCTCGCCGACGTCCTCGCCCGGATCGCCGATCTTCCCGCGTCGCGGCTGCGCGAACTGCTGCCCTGGGAATGGAAGCTCCTGCACCAAGCCGGCAAGTCCGCCGATCAGCAAGCCGCCTGACCTTCACGCAACGCCATCGTAGAACTCGCCGCGCTCGCGCGCATGTGTCAATCAGGCGGCCTTCGTCGTATGCGTACACCGCTCCGGGCCCCAGCGGCGCATATGTTCGTGCTCCGGATGAGCAGGGTCGCTGATGGCGTCGAGGTATTCGGCATAGCCTGGCGCACCGCCGACGTCTTCCGGAGGACAACGACCGGCGGCCTCGAGCAGGAAGGGCATGCCCTCCGTCGTGGTGTTGTCGAACCATTTTTCGAGCTTGATCACATGGTCCCAGCTGTCGCCGAAGTCATAGAGATAGTGGATCGTCTTGGCGCCGGTCTCTCGAACGATATCGCAAAGCCGCGCTTTACGGGCATCCATGGGCTGGTGGCCGTAATCATTGTCGGGGTCGGGAATCCCCCAATGTGCCTCACCAGCAAAGAACTCGAAGAGGCGACTGTTCGTCCAGCCGAATGCCTCCTGAAGCGTCAGATGCAACCGTTCAAGGCGCAGGGTAACGGGTACGACAAGGCGACGCATCACCTCCGGCTTCACATCCTTGAGAGTTACCTTGATCCGGACCGCGGTCGTGTTCAGGCTCATGCCGCCAGCCTCGGATCGTGTGCATGCATCGTGTAGATCGATGCCCAAGGGAGCAGTTCGTCCAGTCGCGCCGCAGGCCAACCATTGACGAGCTTCGCGAGAACATCAGCGAGCCAGCGCTCGGCACTGACGCCATTGAGCTTACAGGTTTATGCCGCCCGCCGAACTATGCCGAGTCGGATCGTTTTCCCCAGA
>NZ_JBVVOZ010000030.1:0-78884 GCF_055807395.1 Bradyrhizobium sp. Kon10
CTGACAGCAAAAAAAGCCCGCGACGCACCTCAAGCGCCCGCTCGCCCCTCTGTGCAAAGCCCTCACAAGGGGAGAGGGTGGATCGCCGCGGCAGCGGCGAGACGGGTGAGGGGTATGTCTCCGCGATTGACCCTTTTGCGATCGAGTCCGCGGAGAGACACCCCTCATCCGGCGCTTCGCGCCACCTTCTCCCACAAGGGGAGAAGGGAAGGGCCACTACTAGCCGGAATGCCACTCCTACTGCACGAGATCGGCGACCGTGGTCGCGGCTTTCAGCCCGGTGCCGGTGAGGACCGCGACCGTGGTCTCGGTCGCCTTGATCGCTCCGGTCGCGGAGAGCTTGTCCAGCGCCGCGGCTGCGCTGGCGCTGGTCGGCTCGGCGAACAGGCCCTGCCGTGCGAGGCGGCGTAGCGCGGCGACGATCTCGTCCTCGGTGAGCGCAACCGTGCCACCGCCGCTTTCGCGCAATGCTGCGATGATCTCGCGCAGCCGCAGGGGATTTTTGATGGCGGTGCCCTCGGCGATGGTCTTCTGCACCTCGCGCGGCACCGGCGTATCGACGCCGGCCTTGAAGCTTGCGTCGATCGGCGAGCAGTTCAGAGGCTGCGCCGCAAACAGCCGCGGCAGTCTTGCAATCTGGCCGGCTTTCAGCAACTCGCGGAAGCCGAAGGCACACCCCAACAGGCTGCTGCCGGCGCCGACGGGAACGATGACGTTGTCGGGCGCGCGAAAACCAAGATCTTCCCAGATCTCGTAGGCGAGCGACTTGGTGCCTTCGAGGAAAAACGGTTGCCAGTTGTGGCTGGCGTAAAAAGTCTGGCTGGACTGCCGGATCGCTTCCGCCTCCGACTCCTCGCGCGGCCCCTCGACCAGCTGCACCGTGGCGCCATAGGCGCGCACCTGCGCGATCTTGGCCGGCGACGTCGAGGCGGGCGCCAGAATCTTCACGCGCATGCCGCCGGCGGCGCCAAGTCCTGCCATCGACGAACCGCCGTTGCCGGACGAGTCCTCCAGAATGGCGTCGACGCCGATCTGCCGCAGGAACGACAGCATCACCGCAGAGCCCCTGTCCTTGAAGCTGCCGGTCGGGTTGAACCATTCGAGCTTGAACAACGGCCGCAGCTCGCCCCAGTCCTGCGCGACCAGCGGCGTGCAGCCTTCGCCGAGCGTGATCGGCTTTGCGATCCCGATCGGCAGCGCCGCCCGGTAGCGCCAGAGCGATCGCGTCCGGCCGTCGATGTCCTCGCGCGAGATCCCTGCCCCCGGCGTCACCAACAGCGGCGTGCGCTGGTCCGAGCACCAGCGCGGCTGGTCGAGCGGATAGAGCTGTCCGTTGCGGGGGTCGATATAGGCGACGGAAGGCATGGCGGTCTCCAAGGCTGGGCGATCTCTACGTTTGGTCTGATGACAGGTTTTGTCCAGGATTCGACGTCGGCCGGGCAAACCACGCTCAGGCCCTTGAAAACACGAAAAATAGAAATACCTCAAGCCCTTAGGCCTAGCGCACGGGTAGAGCGGCAACATCGCTGGCGCGAGGCGCGGCGTTCGGCGCTAGCTCCTGCCGAGCCGCACCGCACGATTAACTTGTCTGTCGTCCCTCGCCGCTACAATATGTTGGATTGCGCCGCCGGTGTCCGCGCCGGCAGCACGACTGAGCCAGGCCCGTCCGAGCGGCGGGCCGTTGGCTTTTTGGGAGTTTGGCCATGAGCCGCGCGAACCGTACCGACCACATCCGTCTCACCTCCCATCCGGAGCCGGGCCGGAAGGCCGCCTTTCCGATTCACTGGGGCGCAGCCGACGCACGCAGCCGCGGGCCGATCATCGGTACGGTGTCACGCGCGCAGGACCGCAACGTGATCGGCAGCCATGGCGGCTCCTACGCGATGTACCGCGCGCTCGCCGTTTCCGCCGGCGCACTCGATCCGATCCGACGCCCTGACCTCACCAACACGTTTCCGGCCGCGACCATCGGTCCGTTCGAGCAATGGCGCGATCCCGCAAAAATCGTCGCGCTCGATCCCTGGGGCCATCTCGTCGCGGAGAATTTCGGCAAGGACATCGCCGAGGGCATCGATATCCGCCCGAGCATCGCGGTGACGCGGGCGCGGCTCGACCTGCCCGAGATCCGCGAGGCGCTGGCCGCCAAGCGATTGCGTGCCGACGGCGATGTCGTGCACGCCAATGGCAGCGTGTCCGTGGTCAAGATCGCGATCGATCCGGTCTGGTATCTGCCCGGCCTCGCGGAACGCTTCGGCACCAACGAGACCGAGCTGCGCCGTACGCTGTTCGAGCAGACCGCCGGCATGTTCCCCGAACTGGTCACGCGGCCGGACATGAAGGTGTTTCTGCCGCCGATCGGCGGCACCACCGTTTACATGTTCGGCGACGTCACCAAGCTGCCCGACCATCGCACCAAAATCACCTGCCGCGTGCACGACGAGTGCAACGGCTCGGACGTGTTCGGCTCCGACATCTGCACCTGCCGGCCCTATCTCATCCACGGCATCGAGGAATCCGCGCGCGGTGCGCAGGAGGGCGGGCTCGGGCTCGTCATCTACAACCGCAAGGAAGGCCGCGCGCTCGGCGAGGTCACGAAATTCCTGGTCTACAACGCGCGCAAGCGCCAGGAGGACGGCGACGCCGCCGCGGCCTATTTCGAGCGGACCGAATGCGTCGCCGGCGTGCAGGATGCACGCTTCCAGCAATTGATGCCGGACACCATCCACTGGCTGGGCCTGAAGCGCATCGACCGCTTCCTGTCGATGAGCGACATGAAGCACGACGCGCTGACCTCGCAGGGCATCGACATCGTCGAGCGCGTGCCGATTCCGCCCGAGCTCATTCCGGCCGACGCCTATGTCGAGATCGCAGCGAAGAAAGCCGCCGGCTATTACTCGACCGACCTTGCGCCGGAGAAGGACGTCAACGGCGTGGTCGGGCGTTCGCTGGAAAAGTATTGATCGATTGATGTCGGATTCTTTGGAACGAGAGGCCCGCTCGCTGCTCAGCGCAGGAGCGGTTCGCGCGCGTGCCGGCGAGATGCTTAAGATCGGCCTTGCCGGCGGGCTGACGCATTTCACGATCGATCTGGGTCGCATGGACGGCGTGGCGGACGCAGTGGTCGCGGTGACGCGCAAGGCCTATTCGACACTCGATATTCCCTTCCATGCGCGCTGGCGGCATTTCGTGTTTGGCGGCACCGACCGCTGGGCGCGGCTTGCGGATGCGGCATCCTGGCCCGACCGCGCGGCGCGGGCGCGCGCAGAGTTCGACCTCGCCATCACCAGCGTGTTGCTCGATGCCGGGGCGGGCGCGACCTGGCGCTACCGGGACGCGGTGACGGGAGATGGCATTGGCCGATCCGAGGGGCTTGCGATTGCCAGCCTCGACATGTTCGCGAGCGGCCTGTTTTCCGGCGATGCACGCGCGCCCTTCAGGGTTGATGCGAACGTGCTCGCAAAGCTGCCGCTCGCCGCGCTCACATCCGCTTTTCAAGTCACCGATGCCAATCCGCTGCTGGGCCTCGAAGGACGCACGGATCTGCTGCGACGACTGGGCAAGCAGGTCGCGGCCCGTCCGGACGTTTTCGGCTTGCACGACACGCCTCGGCCGGGCGGCCTGTTCGATCACATCGCAGCACAGGCGGTGGACGGCGCCGTCGCCGCGCCCACCATCCTGTCCGCGGTGCTGAACCAGCTCGGACCGATCTGGCCGTCGCGGCTTGAGCTCGCGGGCGTTCCGCTCGGCGATTGCTGGCGTCATCCGGCGCTCAAGGCGGATGACGCCACCGCGGGCCTCGTGCCCTTGCACAAGCTGTCGCAATGGCTGAGCTACTCGCTGATCGAACCGCTGCAGCGCGCGGGCCTGGAAGTGACCGACATCGACGGCCTGACCGGGCTTGCCGAATACCGCAATGGCGGCCTGTTCGTCGATCACGAGGTGCTGCGCCTGCGCGATGCCGCTGATGCCGACCGCGCGCACGCAGTGGACTCGCTGCTCGTCGTCGAATGGCGCGCGCTGACCGTGGCATTGCTGGACCGGCTTGCCGCGCTAGTTCGTGCCAAGCTCGGCCGCACGCCGGAGTCCCTGCCGCTCGCCAGCATTCTGGAAGGCGGCACCTGGGCCGCCGGCCGCGCCATTGCCTTTGCGCGCCGTCCCGATGGTTCGCCGCCGCTCAAGGTGATCAGCGACGGCACGGTTTTTTAAACCCTCTCCCCTTGTGGGAGAGGGTGGCTTCGCGAAAGCGAAGCCGGGTGAGGGGTTGCTTCCGCGGGCACATCTCTCTTTGGAATTCGCGGAGACGACCCCTCATCCGGCGCTTCGCGCCACCTTCTCCCACAAGGGGAGAAGGGAAAAAGCAAGAGCATACGATCATGGAAGGCGTCACGGTCGTCGATCATCCACTGGTCCAGCACAAGCTGACGCTGGTGCGGGACAAATCGATTTCGACGAAGTCATTCCGCGAGCTGATCAAGGAGATCGGCATGCTGTTGTGCTACGAGGTGACGCGCGACCTGCCGCTCACGGATGTGGTGGTCGACACGCCGCTGGCGCGGATGCATTCGGCCAAAATCGCCGGCAAGAAGCTGGTGTTCGTGCCGATGCTGCGCGCCGGCACCACCTTTGTCGACGGCATGATGGACCTGGTGCCGACCGCGCGTGTCGCGCATATCGGCCTCTACCGCGAGCCGCACAGCTTTGCCGCGGTCGAATACTTTTTCAAATCGCCATCCGATCTCGGCGAGCGGCTCGCGATCGTCGTGACGCCGGTGGTGGCAACTGCGAATACGGCCGTGGCCGCGATCGACCGGCTGAAGGAGCGCGGCGCCAAGGATATCCGGCTGGCCTGCCTGATCGCAGCACCAGAGGGACTTGAACGGCTGCGCGGGCTGCATCCGGACGTCCCGATCTGGACGGCCGCAGTCGATGAGGGCCTCGACGAGAACGGCTTTATTCTCCCGGGCCTCGGCGATGCCGGCGACCGCGCTTACGGCACGCGGTAGGCACCTGGTTCGCCGAGCGTCCCCACAGGCTCGCTCCACTCCGGTTGCGCTGGCGAGGCGATGCCCGCGCTCCCGTCAGGTCGGCGGTCTCGCCGGCAGATCCTTTGCATCTGCCGGCGCCGGCTTCTCCTTCAGGTCGGAGATCAGACGTTTCATCTCGCCGATCTCCCGCACCTGCGCCTCGATGATGCCGTCAGCCAGCTTGCGAACGCGGGGATCGCGGATGTGCGCGCGTTCACTCGTCAGCACCGCGATCGAGTGATGTGGAATCATGGCTTCCATATAGGCCACGTCGGTGACGGTCTGCTGACTGCGAACGAGCCAGAGCGAGATTGCGAACACGGCGGTGCTGACGGCGACAATCCCGATCTTCGCCGCCGGGTTCCTGTACATGCCCCACATGAAACCCAGCATCACGACAGCCATGACGGCTCCCATCAGAAGCGCCATCCAGGTCCGGGTCTGGCTGTACCAGACGTGGTCCAGAGCAAACGTGTTGAGGTACATCAGCCCGAACATGATCACGGTGGAAACCGCGATCATTGCGGCGAAGCGGGTGTAAGTCATATGGAACATCCTCATCATTGTCGGAGAGGATATGCCCGTCCGGAGCGATTGTTCCTCTTCCGCGAACTTGGGACGCTGGACTGCCTCTGCATCTACGGCCCGCGGCATTGGCCGCGAGCGGATCAGATCTTTCCGCTGCCGCAAATCTCCTTCAGCGATCGCCATTCCGCATCCGTCAGCAGCGGCGGACCGCTTGCGGGTCGATCTTCCCTGGTCATGCGGGCGAGGCGGTCCTCGGTGAGCGGATGGCTTGCCAGGATTGAGGTGAGGCCGCCGCCTTCCTTGCCGGTGATGCGGAACATCAGTTCGGCCGCGGGCTTCGGCGAGCGGCCGAGCGCATGCATGATGTCGATGGCGAACGTATCGGCGTTGGTTTCGGCCTCGCGCGAATAGGAGGCTTCGACCACGCTGCGCGAGGCGAAGATCACGGCGGACGAGCCGGTGACGTCGCCGAACAACAGGCCGATCAGGAACGAGGTGCCGCCGTTGTAGATCAGGCCGCGTATGTTGTCGTGATGCTTGAGATGGCCGAGCTCGTGGGCGAGAATCCCGGCGATCTCGTCGGGATTTTCGGCCTTGTCGAGCAGACCTTTCAGCACGAAGACCTTGCCGCCCGGCAGCGCGAACGCGTTCGGCACCGAGGTCGGCAGCACGCCCGCGGTCATGGAATCGTCGTCAAGGCCGGCGGCGTCGCGCAGGCGGTTGACCAGCTTGGAGAAGGCCGCCTGACCGGCCGGGTCGCTGCAAGTTGAGCGGCCGAAGATGGTCTTCACCTGGACCTCGGACGCATCGCCGATGCGCCGCTCGATCGGTTTCGGCACCAGCGGCGCGAGACGGTCCGCGGCCAGCGGCACGCCAAACAGCACGACGCAGACGATGGAAACGGCCGCCGCCACCGACCAGCCCACGATTTTTGCGACACCGCGACCTGTGGTCTGGTGCTCATCGAGACGGGCGCAGCGGGCGACCACCTCGGAGGCCAGCGCAATGTCGCGGATCTCGAGCCGCGCAAGTGGCGGCGCGCCGTTGCAGGCGAGACGCAGGACGCCGGCCGGACTGTCGGCGCGGCGGATATCGCCGTACGCCCAGCGAACCATCGGCGCGCCCTCCTCGACAATCTCGAGCGCATCACCCAGCATCAGCTTCACCTGCCGCTTGCGGCTCGACACGCCGTCGAAAAAGATCGTCGGCTTGGCGGACTGCGCCACGTCTTCCGCAGACACATCGCTCACAGATTAGAACCCCGCAACATCGAGACCATCCGCAAAGCCTTCGCCTAGCGCGCTGGCAAGCTCGCCACGACCCTGCACGTCCGCCGCCGTGCCGATGTCGTGCATTTGAAGCGTTTCGAGCACCTTCGCCCAGATGTCGTGCTGGAGATACATGCGCATGACGACGTTCATCGCCAGCACCGCGGCAAGATAGCCGATCACCATCACCACCATAAGCGGAATGCTTCGTACGATCTCGTCGGGTCCGGCAAGCGCCGGTCCGGCCGCAGTGACCAGCCCGAGGGCACCGGCGATGTAAAGTCCGAACAGGGCGCTCAGCAGCATCCACCAGCCGATCACTTTCCAGTACAGGCCGTAGAATGCGTTGTGCGGCAACTCCGAGGACACGCTCACACCGCCGATGCGAATGCCATCGAGCCACCAGCGCCATTCGCGCGCCTTGAACTCGGCGTACACAAACGGGGCGAGCGGGAAGATGACGATCGCGATGGGGGTGAGCAGCCACAGCCACCAACCCCGTTTGAAGAACGTCCAGCCGTCGCCTTCGAAATCGCCTTGGAGATCGCCGAAATGCGTGTGCCGCATTTTGTAGCGCTCCAGCGACGCCTCGCGCCATGGCAGCGCCAGGCCCAGCGTCAGGAACACCAGCAAGCCCCACAGCATGGCGCGGAACGAATAGGCCCAGCCCGACCCGTCCATCCAGAACCGCACGCCGCGCCAGACCGTGCGCGTCAGGCGGTAGCGCCGCGCGCGAAAAATCGCGAACTGGCCGAAGGCATAGAAGCTGATGAACAGCGGCGTCGAGGCAAAGCCCTGCCAGCGCTCGAACTCGATGCCGACCAGGAAATAGGCCAGGTAGATCGGCACGAGAATGGCGAGCGCGAACAGGAATCCGATCAACAACTCCTTAGCCCGGCCGGTATATTCCGCGGCGTCGCCATCGATCGAGGTGTTCGACCAGAGATGCCTGCGAATGTCGGTGACGAGCCAGAACCGGTAGAAGCCGAAAGTGACGAGCTCGAGCGCCGCGCCTTTGGTGACCAGCCTGCGAAACGCGCTGCGGTCGCCGCTGAAGTCGATGCGCGCGGACGGCAGCGGCGGCGGGATCGGTTGGGGCGGGCCAACGGGAGCCCATTGCAAATCGTTCACGGCAGCAACCTCCGGATGCGGACATGATCCGCTCAAACTATAGATCAGAGGTTGGTCGATCCCCAAGATGGGTGGGTTCGATTTTGCCTCGGTTTCGATCGTTTTTTGGCGCGTTTCCGCGGGCGAGGGCGTGCGCGAGATCACGTTCGCGAATGTCCCGTAGCCCGGACGGAGCGCAGCGCAATCCGGGACAGCGGCAGTGGCGGCCCGAATCCCGGATTACGCTTCGCTCCATCCGGGCTACAGCACCATGCCGTGTGGCAAAACTCGCCCTTGCCCCGACGCAGACAACGGGCTGTAATTGCAAGTCAAATACCGCAGAGCAGAATTCAAGAACATCACGCGGTTCAGGTCAGGGAGAGCGGTCATGCATGGGACCATCGAGAGCACGGCGAAGCTCGAGGCATTGCGCGAGCGCGCCTCGTCATTGCCGCTGGAGCAATTCGATCCAGGCGATCCGGAGTTGTTCAGGACCGATACGTTCTGGCCCTATTTCGATCGCCTGCGCCGTGAAGATCCCGTGCATTATTGCAAGGATTCGATGTTCGGGCCGTACTGGTCGGTGACGCGCTACAACGACATCATGGAGATCGAGACCAACCATTCGGTGTTCTCCTCGGCCTCCGCGCTCGGCGGCATCACCATCCGCGACATCGATCCGGACCTGCGCCGCGAGAGCTTCATCTCGATGGATCCGCCGCGCCACGCGGCGCAGCGCAAGACCGTGGCGCCGATGTTCACGCCGACGCATCTGGACAATCTCGCGCTCAGCATCCGCACCCGCTCGGCCGAATGCCTCGACAAGCTGCCCGTGGGCCAGGAGTTCGACTGGGTCGATCAGGTCTCGATCGAGCTCACCACGCAGATGCTTGCGGTGCTGTTTGACTTCCCCTGGGAGGACCGCCGCAAGCTGACGCGCTGGTCCGATGTCGCGACAACCATTCCCGGCCCCGACGGCCTCGTCGCCACCGAAGAGGAACGGATGGCCGAACTCGGGGAATGCGCGGCTTACTTCGCGCGCCTCTGGAAGGAACGCGCCGAGCAGCCGCCGAAGAGCGACCTGCTCTCGATGATGGCGCACAGCGACGCGACGCGCCACATGGATGCGAAAAACTTCCTCGGCAATCTCATTTTGTTGATCGTCGGCGGCAACGACACCACCCGCAACACCATGTCCGGCTCGCTTCTCGCACTGAGCCAGCATCCGGAGCAATATCGCAAGCTGCGCGAAAACCCCGCGCTGCTCGATAGTTTCGTGCCGGAGGTGATCCGTTGGCAGACGCCGCTGGCGCATATGCGCCGCACCGCGCTCGCCAATTTCGAGTTCCGCGGCAAGCAGATCAAGAAGGGTGACAAGGTCGTGATGTGGTACGTCTCGGGCAACCGCGACGCGGAGGCGATCGAGAAGCCCTACGATTTCATCATTGACCGCGCCCGCCCGCGGACGCATCTCTCCTTCGGCTTCGGCATCCACCGCTGCGTCGGCCTGCGGCTTGCCGAACTCCAGCTCAAGATTATCTGGGAAGAGATTCTCAAGCGTTTCGACCATATTGACGTGGTCGGCGAACCGAAGCGGGTCTATTCCAGCTTCGTAAAGGGTTTGGAAACGCTGCCGGTGAAGATTGCGGCTTAGGGCGATGAGCCCGAATGAAATCCACGGGGAAGCTGCGCCCCCTCCCCCGCTTGCGGGGGTTGGGGAGAGGGTGCCTCCCCAATCGATAGCCCCCCAAGAGGAAAAAGTCCTCACCCGGCGCTGCGCACCGACCTCTCCCGCAAGCGGGAGAGGTTAGAAAACCAACTGGAGCTACCAACATGAATATCCAGACTCCGGTCAAAGCCGACAAGGCCGAACGCATGCGCAAGGCGCGAGAGGAGGCTTACGCGACGCCGCTGGCGCAATTCCATCCCGGCGCGCCCAGGCTGTTCCAGGACGACACGCTGTGGCCGTGGTTCGAGCGGCTGCGCAAGGAAGAGCCGGTGCATTACTGCACCAACGCGCCGATCGAGCCCTACTGGTCGGTGGTGAAATACAACGACATCATGCATGTCGACACCAATCACGGCGTCTTCTCCTCCGACTCGACGCTCGGCGGCATCGGGATCCGCGACGTGCCGGAGGGCTATGACTGGCCGAGCTTCATCGCGATGGACCAGCCCAGGCATTCGTCGCAGCGCAAGACGGTGTCGCCGATGTTCACGCCGACGCATCTGGACGAGCTCGCCAAGCTGATCCGCCAGCGCTCGCAAACCGTGCTCGACAATCTGCCGCGCAACGAGACCTTCAACTTCGTCGAGCGCGTCTCGATCGAGCTGACGACGCAGATGCTGGCGACGCTGTTCGACTTCCCCTGGGAAGAGCGGCGCAAGTTGACGCGGTGGTCGGATGTCGCGACCGCGCTGCCCAAGAGCGGCATCGTCGAATCCGCGGAAGCGCGCCGACGCGAGATGGACGAGTGCTACGCCTACATGTCGAAGCTGTGGAACGAGCGCGTCAATTCGGCGCCGCGCAACGATCTGCTGTCGCTGATGGCCCATAGCGACGCCACCCGTTTCATGGACCCCGACAACCTGATGGGCAACATCATCCTGCTCATCGTCGGCGGCAACGACACCACGCGCAACACCATGACCGGATCGGTGCTGGCGCTGAACGAAAACCCCGAGCAATACGACAAGCTGCGCGCCAATCCGGCGCTGATCGACACCATGGTGCCCGAGGTGATCCGCTGGCAGACCCCGCTCGCCCACATGCGGCGCACCGCGCAGCAGGATACCGAGATCGGCGGCAAGCACGTCAAGAAGGGCGACCGCGTGGTGATGTGGTACGTCTCCGGCAACCGCGACGAAGAGATGATCGACCGCCCGAACGAGTTCATCATCGACCGGCCGCGGCCGCGTACGCATCTCTCCTTCGGCTTCGGCATCCATCGCTGCGTCGGCATGCGGCTCGCCGAGCTCCAGCTGAGAATCGTCTGGGAAGAGATGCTCAAGCGCTTCGACCGCATCGAAGTGGTCGGCGAGCCGAAGCGGATCTATTCAAGCTTCATCAAGGGGTATGAGTCACTGCCGGTGAGGATTCCGGGGTAGAGCGCGCGCTATTCGACAGGTGCATCCTCAACCTCAGCTGTCATGCTCCGCGAAAGCGGGGCATCCAGTACGCCGCGGCTTCTCGGTTCAAGCACTGCGGGCTCTGGAATACTGGATTGCCCGCCTTCGCGGGCAATGACACCGAGGGTGGATTAAGAGCGGACGACTCCACCCCAGCTATAAAATTCCGGCATGACAGCTCGCACAACATGCGATGGGTCGCACACGGCGTACTGTCCTAAACCGCACCGGCGCAGCTAACTCAATTTGATGTCCCACACGCCGTCCTTGCGGCAGGCGGCGACTTCGTCGCGCAGGAGTGCGGTGATGGCGAGCGAGGCGGTCGAGGCCGGGCGGTCGATGGGAGAGGCGAAAATGAGCTCGCGCGTCATCGGCTTTGACACGGGTGCGGTTTCCAGCCGCCCTTCCGCGACCTCGCCGTGCACCGACGAAGGCGGCAACAGCGCGAAGCCGAGACCTTCCTCGACCAGGCTCGTGAGCACGCGAAACGAATCCGCCTCGAGCTGGACGTCGAGCTTGATCTTGCGCTGCGCGGCCGCATGCTCGATCAGCGCGCGAAGGCCGTGCGAATGACTGGGCAGCACCAGCTGCTGCCGCAACAGCCAGCCGACATCGACGCTCTTCTTGCGCGCGAGGCCGCAGCCGCGCGGGCCGACCGCGACGATGTTGTCGCGGCCGAGGCTCTCCACGTTGAGATGCAGGTCGGCCGAACGGCCGTAGAGGATGGCGAGATCCATCTCGCCGCGATGCAGCCATTCAACCAGGTGGCCGCTGTAGCTCTCGACGATGCGCAGCGAAATGCCGGGAAATGTTTCGACACAGCGCCGCGCAAAGCGCGCCGACAGCACGCAGCTGACGGTCGGAACCAGGCCGAGCACGACCTGTCCCGACGGCGGCCCCTTGGCCGACTGGATGTCATCGCGGATCTGGTCGATCTGGCGCACGATGCCGGAGGTCCGCGCCAGCAACAGGCGGCCGGCCTCGGTCAGGACCATGCCGCGGCCGTTGCGCGTGAACAGCTCGACGCGCAGCTCATGTTCCAGCAGCTTGATCTGCCGGCTCAGCGCCGGCTGCGCCACGCGCAGCGTGTCCGACGCCTTGGAGAGGCTGCCGAGCTCCGCCACGCAACTGAAGGTCCTGAGCTGCCGGAAGTCCATGCTTGCCAATCCTGGAAGGCTAATCCATACGCTATAGCAAATGAGCATAGGGGGCTGGCGTTGTTTTCACAACGCCGCAGGATCGGCCGGCGTTATCTTAACCGCCGAACCCAACGGGAAACGCCATGAGTGACGACCACCACAGCGAAGATCACGCCGACATCCGCGAAGCCGTCGCAAAGCTGTGCGCGCAGTTTCCCGGCGAATACTGGCGCAAGCTCGACCGCGAGATGGCCTATCCCAAGGCGTTCGTCGACGCGCTGACAGAGGCCGGCTATCTCTCGGTGCTGATCCCCGAGGAATATGGCGGCGCGGGCCTCAAGCTCTCGGCGGCGGCCGCGATCCTCGAAGAGATCCAGCGCGCCGGCTGCAACGGCGGCGGCTGCCACGCCCAGATGTACACGATGGGCACCGTGCTCCGGCACGGCAGCGACGAGCAAAAGGCAAAGTATCTGCCCAAGGTCGCCAGCGGCGAATTGCGCCTGCAAGCCTTCGGCGTCACCGAGCCGACCAGCGGCACCGATACGACCTCGCTGAAGACCTTCGCGCGCAAGGACGGCAACGCCGGCTATATCGTCAACGGCCAGAAGATCTGGACCAGCCGCGCCGAGCATTCCGACCTGATGCTGCTGCTGGCGCGGACCACGCCGAAGGACGAGGTCAAGAAGCGCACCGACGGTCTTTCGGTCTTCATCGTCGACATGCGGGAGGCCAAGAACAAGGGGCTGGAGATCCGTCCCATTCGCACCATGATGAACCACGCCACCACCGAAGTGTTCTTTACCGACATGAAGGTGCCCGCCGAAAACCTGATCGGCGAGGAAGGCAAGGGCTTTCGCTACATCCTCTCCGGCATGAATGCCGAGCGGATCCTGATCGCTGCCGAATGCGTCGGCGACGCCAAATGGTTCATCGAGAAGGCCACGAATTATGCCAAGGAGCGCGCGGTGTTCGGCCGGCCGATCGGCCAGAACCAGGGCATTCAGTTTCCGATCGCCAAGGCCTACGCCGCGATGCGCGCGGCGGAGTTGATGGTGAAGGAGGCGACGCGCAAATACGAGGCCGGGCTCGACTGCGGCGCCGAGGCCAACATGGCCAAGATGCTGGCGGCGGATGCGTCCTGGGAAGCGGCGAATGCCTGTGTCCAGACCCATGGCGGCTTCGGTTTTGCCGAGGAATACGACGTCGAGCGCAAATTCCGCGAGACGCGGCTCTATCAGGTGGCTCCGATCTCGACCAACCTGGTGCTGTCCTTTATCGCCGAGCATGTGCTCGGCATGCCCCGCTCGTACTGAGGCAGCCATCATGGGAGCACTTGACGGGATCAGGGTGATCGCGGTCGAGCAGGCGGTGGCCGCGCCGTTCTGTTCGTCGCGGCTGGCCGACGCCGGCGCGGAAGTCATCAAGATCGAGCGGCCGGAGGGCGATTTCGCCCGCGGCTATGACGCGGCGGCGAAAGGCCTGAGCAGCTATTTCGTCTGGCTCAACCGCGGCAAGCAATCGGCCGTGGTCGATCTCGCCACCAGCGAAGGACGCGCCGAGCTCGAAAAGCTGATCGCGAGCGCCGACGTGCTGGTGCAGAACCTCAAGCCGGGCTCGATGGACAAGCTCGGCTTTTCGCGCGAGCGCTTGCTCAACGACTATCCGAAGCTGATCTCGTGCACCATCACCGGCTATGGCGACGAGGGCCCTTATGCGCACCGCAAGGCTTATGATCTCCTGATCCAGGCCGAGAGCGGGCTGGCCTCGATCACCGGCAATCCCGACGGTGCCTCGCGCGTCGGCATGTCCATCGTCGACGTCGCCACCGGCGCCACCGCGCATGCGGCGATCCTGGAGGCGCTGATCGCGCGCGGGCGCACCGGCAAGGGCGCGGACATCCGCATCTCCATGTTCGACGTCATGGCGGATTGGTGCACCGTGCCGCTGCTCAATTCGGAGGCCGGCAATCCGCCGAAGCGCATGGGCCTGCGCCATCCCTCGATTGCACCCTATGGCGTGTTCACCTCGAAGGACGGCAAGGACATTTTGATTTCGATCCAGAGCGAGCGCGAGTGGAAGACGCTCTGCGCCGAAGTGCTGGACCAGCCGAACCTGCCTGCGGACTCCCGCGTCGCCAACATGGTCGAGCGCGTCCGCAATCGCGATTTCACCGACAAGACCGTTGCCGACGCTTTTGGCAAGATGACGCGCGACGAGTTGCTCAAGCGCCTGTCCGATGCCGACATCGCCTTCGCCGAGGTCAACACCATGGCCGACCTCAGCAACCATCCGCATCTGCGCCGCATCGAGGTCGACACGCCGAACGGGCCTGTCAGCTATCCGGCGCCGGCGCCGATCATCGTCGGCGAGACCCGCGCTTACCGCGCCGTGCCCGGCATCGGCGAAAAGCCAAAGTCCAGGACATAACAGAGCGAGGCGTCATGACCGAGCAGCTCGACATCGATCATCTGCGGCAATGGACCGGCCGCAGCACGGAGGCCACCGACATCGTTACGGCGCAGCTGGTCAAGGGTCTGCGCGCGACACTTTTTCAAGACCCGGGCGAGCCCAACACGGGCGACGCGGCGCCGTTCACGGTGCATTGGTGCCTGGCGCAGCCGGTGTTTCCGATGTCGATGCTCGGTCCCGACGGACATCCCACGCGTGGCGGCTTCCTGCCGCCGGTGCCGCTGCCGCGCCGGATGTGGGCGGGCGGCGAGATCGAGTTTTTGCAGCCGCTGCGCGTCGGCGATGAATCGACGCGGACCTCGCGCATTGCCGACGTGACGGTGAAGACCGGCTCGACCGGCACGCTGTGCTTCGTCTCGGTCGAGCACAGCATCTCCTCGCCGCGCGGCATCGCCATCCGCGAGCGGCAGGACATCGTCTATCGCGAGATGACGACCACCGCACCAGCGGCGGCAAAAGCCCCGCCTCCGCCGCCGCAGGCGCAGCATCGGGAGAGCCATGTCTCCGATCCCGTGCTGCTGTTTCGATACTCCGCGCTGACTTTCAACGGCCACCGCATCCATTACGACCGCGACTACGTTACCAAGGTCGAGGGCTATCCCGGCTTGATCTTCCACGGCCCGTTGCAGGCGGCGTTCATCGTCGAGCTGGCGGCGAAACTCCGCGGCGGCACAGCGCCGAAGAAGTTCACCTATCGCGGCTTGCAGCCGCTGTTCGAGGGCACGGAGTTTTCCATCAACGCAAATGAGACCGACACGGGCATGGAGCTGTGGACCGCCAATGCGGAGGGGCAACCGACGATGAAGGGAACGGCGGTATGGTGAGTTTGTCATTCCGGGGCATCGCGCAGCGATGAACCCGGAATCTCGAGATTCCGGGTTCGATGCTTCGCATCGCCCCGGAACGACGCCATGACAATAAGCATTCGGGGACGGAAACGATGTCGAAGAACGGCAAAGCCACGAGCAAATCCGTCACCGTCAAGCAGGCGACACTCGACCTGCTGCGCTCCTTCGGCATTAAGAAGGTCTTCGGCAATCCCGGCTCGACCGAGCTGCCGTTTCTGAGCGACTGGCCCGACGACATCGACTACGTGCTGGCGCTCCAGGAGGCCTCCGCGGTCGGCATGGCCGACGGCTACGCGCAGGCGACGCGCAATGCCGGCTTTGTCAATCTGCATTCGGCAGCCGGCGTCGGCAACGCGCTCGGCAACATCTACACCGCGCATCGCAACCAGACGCCGCTGGTGATCACCGCGGGCCAGCAGGCGCGCTCGATCCTGCCCTTGCAGGCGTTTCTCTATTCCGAGCGCGCGTCGGAATTCCCGCGGCCTTATGTGAAGTACAGCGTCGAGCCGGCGCGACCCGAGGACGTGCCGGCGGCGATCGCGCGGGCCTATTACACCGCGATGCAGCCACCCTGCGGGCCGACCTTCGTCTCGATCCCGATCGACGATTGGGCGCATGCCACAGTGCCGCTCGAAGCGCGCAAGGTCAGTCGCGAGATCGGGCCCGAGCCGGACGCGATGAAGGCGCTGGTTGCGGCGCTGACGTCGAGCAAGCACCCTGCCCTCGTCGTCGGTCCCGGCGTCGACCGGGCCGGCGCGGTCGATCTGATGGTGCGCGTTGCCGAGAAGACCAAGGCGAGCGTCTGGGTCAGCCCGTTCTCGGCGCGCTGCTCGTTCCCCGAGCGTCATCCGCAGTTCGCGGGATTCCTGCATGCCTCGCCCGCGCAGCTGTCCGATGCGCTGCGCGAGCACGATGTGATCGTCGTGATCGGCGCGCCGGTCTTCACCTTCCATGTCGAGGGCCACGCCGCGATCTTCGACGGCGGCGCGACGATCTTCCAGATCACCGACGATGCGGATGCGGCGGCGGTGACGCCGGTCGGCACCAGCATCATCGCGACGATGAAGCCGGCGCTGGGCGCGCTGCTCGAGCTGTTGCCGGAGAGCAAACGGGCGGCGCCAAAAGGCCGTACCTTGCCGCCTGCGCCACAGGCTGCCGATCCACTGCCGGTCGAATTCCTGCTGCATTCGCTGGCGCAGGCGATGCCCGATGGCGCCTCGCTCGTCGAGGAAATCCCCTCGCACCGGCCGGCGATGCAAAAATTCATGCCGATGCGCGGCCAGGACAGTTTTTACACCATGGCGAGCGGCGGCCTCGGCTACAGCCTGCCCGCCGCCGTCGGCATGGCTCTCGGCAAACCCAAACAGCGCACGGTGTGCCTGATCGGCGACGGATCGGCGATGTATTCGATCCAGGCGCTGTGGACCGCCGCGCAGCGAAAGCTGCCGCTCACCATCGTCGTCATCAACAATTCCGGCTACGGCGCGATGCGCTCGTTCAGCCAGGTGATGCAGGTGCGCAACGTGCCCGGGCTGGAATTGCCGGGCATCGATTTCGTCCGGCTCGCCGAAGGCATGGGCTGCGATGCGGTGCGGGTGAGCAAGGCGGCGGAGCTGGGCGGAGCGTTACAGCGCGCGATGGCGTTCGAGGGGACGAGCCTGCTCGAGGTGGTGGTGGATTCGGCGGTACCGGTGCTGTACGGGCAGAAGCACTAGGGGCGCGTGCCGTATCCACATCGTCGTCCTGGCGAAAGCCAGGACCCATTACCCCGGGAAGTAGATTGGCCAAGATTCGTCGTTCGGTACCTCTACCGCGGCAAGATCGGTAGACCTCGCGGTATGGGTCCTGGCCTTCGCCAGGACGACACCGAAATTGTGGCCCCGCCTATTCCCCCAACTCGTCCCGCATCCGGGCCTGGATCTTGGCCATGCCGCCGATCCAGCGGTCGTAATTCTCGGTCTTCTTGCGCATGTAGCCGAGCACTTGGGGGTGCGGCAAGATCAGGAAGGTCTCCTGCTCGAGGCCGGCGAGGACATCTTTCGCCACCTGCTCCGGCGTGAGGTCGCCGTCGCCGGATTGCGGGCCCTTCGGGATCGAGCGCAGCATGTTGGTGTCGACGCCCTGCGGGCAGAGGATCGAAACGCGGATGTTGTGCGCCTTGTGCGAGATCGCGAGATTTTCGGCGAAACCGACCGCGGCGTGCTTGGTGGTCGAATAAGCCGGGCTGCCGACCTGCGACAACAGGCCCGCGGCCGAGATGGTGTTGAGGAAATAGCCGCCGCCGCGCGCCTTCATGCGCGGAACGAGATGCCGCGCCGCATAGACATGGGCCATGACGTGGATCGCCCAGCTTCGTTGCCAGGGCTCGTCCGAGGCGCCACCGGCGTTCACCGACATCGGATCGAAGCCGCCGCCGATGCCGGCATTGGAGCAGAACAGATCGATCGGCCCGAACTGGCGCTCGGTCTCCTCGATGACGTGGGAGATGTCCTTTTCCTGCGCGACGTCGCATTTGAAGGCCGCGCCATCGACCATGGCAGCGACCGCCCTTGCGCCGGCGGCCTCCATGTCGGCAACCACGACCTTGGCCGCGCCGGCGTTGTGAAAAGCCTCGCACATCGCCTTGCCGATGCCGTTGGCGCCGCCCGTGACGACCACGATTTTGCCGGTCACCTGCATGCGACGTCTCCCCTTTTCTTTTGGCTTTGCTTAGACCGCTTCGCGGGCCTTGCGCTTGCTCAGCTCAACACGAGGTCGAGCACCGCGGTATAATGGCACGCCGCGCCGGCCAAGACAAAGCCGTGCCAGATTGCATTCTGGAAGCGCAGCCGCCGCCAAGCATGGAAGATCACGCCGAGGCTGTAGAGCGCCCCGCCCGCAAGCACGAAGCCGAGCGCCATTGCTGGCAATGCCTTGACCACGGAATCATAAAGCATCATGCCGCTCCAGCCCATGGCCAGATAAATACCGACGGCGACACGGTCGAACCGGCCGGGATAACGCAGCTTCAGCACGATACCGACGATGGCCACACACCAGACGCAGACGAGCAGAGCCAGCGCAAACACGCTGTCCTTCAGCTCGAGGATGAACGGCGTATAGGTCGCGGCGATCAGGAGATAGATCGCCGAATGATCGAACCGCCGCAGCAGCCATTTGACCGGCGACACCGGCCACAGATTATAGGTCGCCGACAACACCAGCATCGACAGCAGACCGGCGACGTAGATCGAGACGCCGACGACGTCGATCGCCTCGGCATAGACCGCCGCGAGCACCACCAGAACGGTCGCGGCGATGATACCGGACAACACACCGATACCATGCACGATACCGTCCGCGATGATCTCGGCGCGATCGTAGTTCCACCGGAACGCGTCGGCCGCGGCATGGACGGAGGACGAGGCGAGCTGTTTCAACGTAAAGACAGACATGGCGATCCGGGGCGGCGATAGGTGTCCGATATTGGTCTTTGGCAGTTAACGCGGCGTTCAAAGGCTGCTTCACCCAGGAAGACGGTGGAAGTATGAAGCTTGATTTTCGTCAGGCAGTTGCCACTTTTGTGACTAGTCCGTTCTGCCTATTTGGCCCCGCCCGCCCAAGTTCTCTCACGTTCGAGTCCCTCATATTCATATGGCATTCAGTTTCCAGGATATGGTCGAAGAGGCGCGCCTGTCGGCCCGGGCGCTGATCGACTATGGCGAGCACTTCTTCAACCCGACGGTGCGGCTCGGCGTCACCGGCCTGTCGCGGGCCGGCAAGACCGTATTCATCACCGCGCTGATCCATGGCCTGACGCGCGGCGGCCGGTTCCCGGTGTTCGAGGCCTATGCCTCGGGCCGGATCGCGCGCGCGCATCTGGCGCCGCAACCGGACGACGCGGTGCCGCGCTTCGCCTATGAGAGTCATCTGCGCGCGCTGATCGAGGAGCGCCTGTGGCCGAACTCGACCGTCGACATCAGCGAGCTGCGCCTCGTCATCGATTACCAGCGCCCCAACGGCGCCGACCGTACCCTGACGCTCGATATCGTCGACTATCCCGGCGAGTGGCTGCTCGACCTGCCGCTGCTGCAAAAAACTTTTGAGCAATGGTCGGCGGAGAGCCTGGCGCTGTCGCGCGCGGCGCCGCGCGCACATCTTGCCGCCGAGTGGCACAGTCATCTTGCAACGCTCAAGCCCCACGCGCGCGAGGACGAGCAAGCGACACTGGCTGCGGCAAAGCTGTTCACGAGTTATCTTCGCGCCTGCCGCGACGAGCGGTTTGCGATGAGCCTGCTGCCGCCGGGCCGCTTCCTGATGCCGGGCAATCTCGCCGACACGCCGGCACTGACCTTTGCGCCGCTCGATGTGCCGATCGACGGGCAGGCGCCGGAGGGATCGCTATGGGCGATGATGGTGCGCCGCTACGAGGCCTACAAGGATGTCGTGGTGCGTCCGTTCTTCCGCGACCATTTTGCCCGGCTCGATCGCCAGATCGTGCTGGCGGATGCGCTCGCCGCGTTCAACTCCGGACCGGAGGCGCTGCACGATCTCGAAGCAGCCCTTGCCGGCATTCTCGATTGCTTCCGCATCGGCCGCAGCACGTTTCTCTCCAGCCTGTTCCGGCCGCGCATCGACCGCATCCTGTTCGCCGCGACCAAGGCGGACCATTTGCATCATTCCAGCCATGACCGGCTCGAGGCCGTGCTGCGCCGCGCGGTCTCGCGGGCCGTTGTGAGGGCGGAAGATACCGGCGCGGAGATTGACGTGGTGGCGCTCGCGGCGCTGCGCGCAACGCGCGAGGCGCAGGTCGCGCATGGCCGCGACAAATTGCCCTCGCTGCTGGGAACGCCAGCCGCCGGCGAGAGCACGGGCGGCGAGTTCTTCGACGGCAACACGGAGGTCGCGACCTTCCCGGGCGACCTGCCCGCCGATCCCGAGGCGCTGTTCAACGGCACGGCAGTCTTTCGCGGGCTGTCGACGGCGGCAGCCGAGAAAAGCGATTTCCGTTTCCTCCGCTTCCGCCCGCCAAGACTCGAGCCAGAAGGCAGCGAGCCGACGCTGCCTCATATCCGCCTCGACCGTGCCTTGCAGTTCCTGATCGGAGACAAGCTGTCATGAACGACCGATCCCCGCCGCGGCGGCCGGCGACGTTCCGGTTGGACGATCCCGGTGTCGTCGTCACCGAGGTCGACGAAACCGCAAGGCTCGGCCGGGGCACGATCCAGATCACGCCGGAATCCGATCCGTCGATGCTGCCGGTGCCGATCGAGGCCGCGCTCCCGGTGCGGCGCGGCTTTCGCTGGGGCGCGCTGTTCTGGTCCGGCGTCGCCGGCCTGACGTTGCTCGGCGTCGGGCTCGGCGTCGTGCGTCTGATCGAGGACCTGTTTGCACGCAGCGAGAGCCTGGGCTTTGTCGGCCTCGCCCTTGCATTCGTCACCGCGCTTGCGCTCGCCGTCGTCATCGGCCGCGAGGCGGTCGGCCTCGCAAGATTGGCGACGATCGAAAAGCTGCATCAGCGCGCCGCCGCCGTGCTGGCCAGCGACGATCGCAAGGAGAGCCGCGCCATCGTGCAGGACCTGGTCAAGATCGCGCACCAGAATCCGCAGCTCGCGCGCGCCCGCGCCGCGCTGGAGAGTCACGCCGGCGAGATCATCGACGGCGCCGACATGATCCGGCTGGCCGAACGCGAATTGATGACACCGCTCGATACCGAAGCGCGGCGGCTGGTGTCGGTTGCCGCACAGCGCGTTTCGATCGTGACCGCGGTTTCACCGCGTGCGCTAATCGACGTGATGTTTGTGTTGGTGGCCTCGCTGAAATTGATCCGCCAGCTTGCCCGGCTTTATGGTGGCCGCCCCGGCGCGCTCGGCATGATCCGCCTGCTCCGCCACGTCATCGCCCATCTCGCCATCACCGGCGGCATGGCCGCGAGCGACAGTTTGGTGCAGCAGATGCTCGGCCACGGCATTGCTGCGAAGCTGTCGCAGCGGCTCGGCGAAGGCATGCTCAACGGCCTGTTGACGGCGCGGCTGGGCCTCGCCGCAATCGACGTCACAAGGCCGCTGCCGTTCGCAGCGCTGCCGCAGCCGAAGCTCTCCGATCTCGCGACGGATTTGTTGCGGAAGAAAGAAGACGAGGCGTAGTCGCTCGCTCTGCCTTACCCTCCCCTGGAGGGGGAGGGTCGGCTCGCAGCGCGTCAGCGATGCGAGACGGGGTGGGGTGACAGTCTCTCCATCTCAACGCTGCCCGAGTGGAGAGATCACCCCACCCCGCTCGCGCTACGCGCGATCGACCCTCCCCCTCGAGGGGAGGGTAAGCAAGTGCACGCCCCTCGCGCTGAATTCCCCGCCAGCACGCGCCAGTGGAACAGCGGCGAGTCCGTTGGTGGTGACAGCTCGGGGGTCCAGCCGGTGAGCTTGTCCAGCACGTAGGTGTCCGTCAGGACGCCGCGCCAGCGGCGCTCGACCTGGCCGAGCGGCTGGCGCTTGGCGGGGATGTTCTCCCAGAGCCATGAGCGATTGTCGGGCTCACGGCCGACATAGATGCCGGCGTGTCCCTTGATGCGGTCCATGCCGGGATCGCGGAAATCCTGGAAGCGGCCGCGCTCGTTGATCTCGAGGACGGGCACGCGGCCCCTGAACATCCAGCGCATCATGGCGTAGGTGCGATAGTCCGTGGTCGCGATCCAGGTCGCGCCCGTTTCATCCAGCGCGGCTTGCGCGCGCGCAGCGACCTGGTCGTAGCCGGCCTCGGCGCCGATCGGATCCATCTTGCCGAGAAAATTCCAGGGCGCGGCGACATAGTAGAGGAGCACGACGACGACGAAAGCGATGCCCGAGACCACCGCCGTATTGACCCAAAACATGCTCCACCGGATCATCCGGACCGGCCAGTTTTCGCGCGACAGCATGGCAAGATTAATCGCAGCAGCGGCAAAGCCGATCGGCCACATGAACATCGGCCAGGTGTCGCCGACCCTCAGCGTCAGCGATTTCGAGAGGAAATAGAGAAACGGCACCAGCACCGCGGTCGACAAAAGCATCGCGACCGGCTCGCGCGTGCGATAGCCGCGCCACGCCAGCATTGCGAGCCCGGACAGCACCACCGGCAGCATGACGAAGCCGACGAGGCCGAACTGCAGGCCGATATAATCGCCGATGGTCCGAAGCGACATGCCGTAATTGGTCGTGGCCCGCACGCCCTGGAAACGGAACGAAGCCCAATCGTGCTGCGCATTCCAGATCAGGACCGGCGAGAATATTGCGATCGCGACCAGCAAGGCGAGGTAGGGATAGGGGCTGCGCAGCCAGCGCCAGCGCCAATCCGGCACCAGGAGAAAAACCGCAACCGCCGGCGCGAACATGATCGCGGTGAATTTCGACAGCAGCGACAGTCCGGCGAACAGCCCCGCCGCCAGCCACCAGCGGCCGTCGCCGCTCTGCGCCAGCCGCACCAGCGACCACATCATCGCCATCGCAAACGGGATCATGGCCACGTCGGGCGCGACCTTGGCCATCAGCAGCCCGTAATAAAGCGCGGCCTCCGGCATCAGCACCGCAAGCGCGACCGCGCGCGCGTCGCGGGTGAGACGGCGGACGATGTCGGCGAGCAGAATTTGCGTCACCAGCATCGCGACGATGCCGCCAAAGCGCACGCCGAGCGTGGTGTCGCCGAAGATCGCGGTGCCAAAGCGGATGAACCAGGCGATCATCGGGGGGTGATCGAGGAAGCTCAGCGCCGCCTCCTTCGACCAGGTCCAGTAGTAGGCTTCGTCGGTGCGCAGCTCGATCGCGGAGGCGTAGACGATGCGCAGCGCCATCATTGCGGCGACGACCAGCGCAGCCATAACGAGCGGCCGGCGCGCGGCGCCGCCAGGCTTCATGGTGATGTCGGGAGCGATCGTCACGGCCGCGCTTTTCCCCGACTTGGGAGGGGGAGTCAATGTGGGGGTGGTGCCCGGATCTGCGCGCCGCTATGCGGCGCTTGTCCGGGAGGGCGGCGGAGTGTGAGGCGCCTTCTCAGGCATGTGATCCCGCAACCCATTCACCCGCGGAATTTAACTCTGCGCTGGCTGTTCTCCTTGGTGAACTGGTACAACCGAATCATGGCCGCCCTCGCCCTTTCACGATTGTCCGAACTCGCCCGCGGCACCAGCGCGCGGCAGGTGCGGCTGGTGTGCGGCGTCATCCTGTTTGCCTATGTGATCAGCCATTTCCTCAACCATGCGCTCGGCAACATCTCGGTCGATGCCATGCAGGTTGGGGTCTATTACCACATGGCGTTCTGGCAGTTCCCGGCGGTGGTGATCGTGTTCTACGGCGCCGCGCTCACCCATATGGGGCTCGGCGTCTATGCGCTGTATCAGCGCCGGCAGTTCCGCTGGCGGACGATCGAGCCGCTGCAGCTGGTGCTGGGTCTGAGCATCCCGGCACTGGTGATGGCCCATGTAATCGGCGTGCGGCTTGGCCAGACGCTGTATGGCCACGAGAAGCTCTATCCGCAGGAGCTCTATCTGTTCTTTGTCGCCGCGCCCGGCCGGATCTGGACGATGACGATCCTGCTCATCATCGCCTGGGTGCACGGCTGTATCGGCATCTATTTCTGGCTCCGCCTGAAAGCGTTTTTCACGCGCGCGGCGCCGTTCCTGCTGGCTGCCGCCGTGCTGGTCCCGACCTTGGCGCTGCTCGGCATCTACCAGGGCGGCCGCAGTGTCGCGGCCGACAGCGACGACGGCGAGTGGCGCACGCATAATTTCACGCAGCGCGAGGTCGGCACGGTCGCGGAAGGCGACACGCTCGATCGCATCACCGGTGGTCTCACCATGAGTTACATCGGCCTGCTCGGGCTGGTGCTGCTCGGGCGCGGCGTGCGCGGCTGGCGCGAGCGGCGCGGCGGTATGATCGCGCTGTCCTACGGCAACGGCAAGACCGTGCGCGTGCCCAAGGGTCTCACCGTGCTGGAGGCAAGCCTGCGCCACAACGTGCCGCATGCCAGCGTCTGTGGCGGCCGGGCCCGCTGCTCGACCTGCCGCATCCGCATCATCGGCGACCATGGCAGCTTGCCCGAGCCATCCCAGCGCGAGGCCTTCGTGCTCGCCCGCGTCGGCACCGCCGATCCCTCGATCAGGCTGGCCTGCCAGTTGCGGCCGAGCTCGGACCTGTCGTTCTTCCAGCTCTTCATGCCACAGATGCTGTCGGCGAATGCGCATGCGTCGGCGCCGGCGCGAATCGGCCAGGAACGCTATCTCGTCAGCCTGTTCGTGGACATGCGCGGCTCGACCCAGCTCGCCGAGAAGCGGCTGCCGTTCGACACCGTCTTCATCGTCAACCGTTTCCTTGGCGCAGTCTCGCAAGCTGTGATCGAGCATGGCGGCCAGCCGAACCAGTTCGTCGGCGACGGCATGCTCGCGCTGTTTGGCCTCACGAGCGATCCGCAGACCGCCTGCCGGCAGGCCCTGAAGGCGGTCGCGAGCATTGCGACGCATGTCGACGAGCTGAACGAACTCCTCAGCCATGATTTGCGTCAGCCGATCCGCTTCGGCATCGGCGTGCATGGCGGCGAGGTCATCATCGGCGACATCGGCTATCGCGACCACATCGTCTTCACCGCACTTGGCGATGCCGTCAATGTCGCCGCGCGCCTCCAGGACATGACCAAGACGCTCGCCTGCGAGGCGATCGTCTCGGAGGAGGTCTGCCGCACCGCCGGCCTTCGCGACGATGCGCTGCCGCAGCAGGAGGTCGCGATCCGCGGCCGCGATGAGCCGATGGTCGTGCATGTGGTGGCGGACACGCGGCAACTGGCGCATCTCGTAGATGGCGGTGAGCGCGTCGCAGCGTGAGCGACGCGAAAGGTGCGCCCCCTCGCCCGCTTGCGGGAGAGGGTTGGGGAGAGGGTGTCTCCACAGCGGGACAATCCCCCAGAGGAGAGAACCCTCACCCGCGCTTTCGGCGCGACCTCTCCCGCAAGCGGGAGAGGTGCAGCGAGTCCGCGGCGCGAGTGATCCAGACAAAGAAAGTCGACGCAGCGTAACACCGCGTTGCTGCAACGCAGCGGCATGGGCCTGCTGCGAAAGCACGAATTGACTTCACTCGCTTCGATGCGGCAGATGGCGCGGGATCGCAGTGATGACCGCGACTCAACGAAAAGCTCCGGGAGGAGACTATGTTCGATCGACGCGACCTGCTCAAAGGAGCGGGGCTTGCCACTCTTGCGGCGACACTGAGCTCAACCAAGGCGCTGGCACTCGACACCGTCACGCTGCCTTTCGCCAATGGCGAGCGGCCGCTGGTGAAATATCCGCAGAAGCGGCCGATGATCGGCCTGACCGGCCGGCCACCGCAGCTCGAAACGCCCTTTGCGGTGTTCAATGACGGCCCGATCACGCCGAACAACGCGTTCTTCGTCCGCTATCACCTCTCAGACCTGCCCTACAATCTCGATCCCGACAAGTTCACGCTCGAGATCAAGGGCAAGGTCGACAAGCCGCTGAAGCTGTCGCTGAAGGACATCCGCAAGATGAAGGCGACCGAGATCGTCGCCGTCAACCAGTGCTCCGGCAACAGCCGAGGCTTTTCAGAGCCGCGCGTCGCCGGCGGCCAGCTCGCCAACGGCGCGATGGGCAATGCGCGCTGGCGCGGCGTGCCGCTGAAGACCGTGCTGGCGATGGCGGGCGTGCAAGCCGGCGCCAGGCAGGTCACCTTCGGCGGCATGGACGGCCCGGTCAGCGACAAGACGCCGGATTTCGTCAAGGCGCTTGACCTCGATCACGCCACCGACGGCGAGGTGATGCTGGCCTACGGCATGAACGGAGAGGATCTGCCGTTCCTCAACGGCTTCCCGCTGCGCCTGATCGTGCCCGGCTATTACGGCACCTACTGGGTCAAGCACCTCAACGAGATCACCGTCATCGACAATGTCTATGACGGATTCTGGATGAAATCGGCCTACCGCATTCCGGACACGCCGAACAATTCGATCGAGCCCGGCACCGCTCCGAAGGCAACGATCCCGATCAACCGCTTCACCATCCGCTCCTTCATCACCAGCGTCCCTGATGGTGCGAAGCTGAAGGCGGGCGGCACGACCTTGCGCGGCATTGCATTCGACGGCGGCAAAGGCATCAAGGAGGTTTCGGTCTCCACCGATGGCGGCAAGAGCTGGACCAACGCCAGGCTCGGCAAGGATCTTGGCAACTACTCGTTCCGGGAATGGAAGCTGCCGGTGAAGCTCGCGGCAGGCAGCCACGAGCTCAAGGTGCGTGCGACCAGCAATTCCGGCGAGACGCAGCCGGATCAACCGCGCTGGAACCCGGCGGGTTATTTGCGCAACGTCGTCGAGACCGTCCGCGTCAACGTGGCCTGAGGAGAATGATCATGCAGCGCACCGTTCTCCTCGCCATCGCATTGGCCGCCGGCCTTGCCTGGGTTGCGACCAGCCCCGCCACGATCGCGGCACCCGTCAACTACCAGGTCCCGGACGAGGTCGCCGCGTTCAAGCCGGGCCCCAATCTCGAAGTCGTGCAGGGCAATTGCAGCGCCTGCCACTCGGCGGACTACGTCAGCACGCAGCCGCCGATGAAAGACAAGAAAGGCTTCTGGCAGGCCGAAGTGACCAAGATGATCAAGGTGTATGGCGCGCCGATCCAAGAGAGCGACGTCGGCAAGATCGTCGACTATCTGGCCGCGACCTATTGATCGCGCGCGGACCGATTGACCGGGAAACGGGCAAAACCGGTAAAAACGCCGCGAAGTTGAGCGATTTTCCGCGGAATGCGGATGGTGTTTGATCTACCAAGCCCGCCACATTCCGCGTATCCTGTTAGGACCGAACCGGCCGGTTGGCGGGGACTGGCGGTTCGAGATCTCGGAGGAAGACCCGCGGAGAAGGCGTGATGGCTAAAGGTACGGTCAAGTGGTTCAACCCGACCAAGGGTTGTGGATTTATCCAGCCTGCGTCGGGCGGCAAGGATGTGTTCGTGCATATCTCGGCAGTGCAGAAAGCCGGCCTGTCCTCGCTCAACGAGGGGCAGACGGTGGAATACGAAGAGATCGCAAACCGGGGCAAGACCTCCGCAGAGAACCTCAAGGTATAAGCCCGCGAGCCTTTGCCGCCTCCCGGATAGATCCGGGAGCGGGGCCAAGAAAATTTCAGAAGACGATCAGTGCATTCGACGACAAGCGTTGCGATGCGCGCGGCAAGCTATTTGTCCGTAGAGATCGCCGATCAAGCCTAGAGCAATGACAATCGCGACCGCAAATCGTCAGCCCACCGGCAACGGTGCGTCGCGCTTGACCTCCTCCATCACCGCATAGGTGCGCGTCTCGCGCACGCCCGGCATCGATAGCAATGTCTCGCCGAGGAAGCGCCGATATGCGGCCATGTCGGCCAGCCGTGCCTTCACCAGATAATCGAAGCCGCCGGCAACCATGTGGCACTCCAGCACTTCGGGCGCGAGTTTGACCGCGCGTGCAAAGCGCTCGAAATTGTCCGGCGTCGTCTTGTCGAGCAACACCTCGACGAAGACCAGAAGCCCAAGGCCGAGCCGGTGCGGATTGAGCCTGGCGCCATAGCCCTCGATAAAGCCCTCGCGCTGCAATCGCTTCAGCCGCTCGCCAATCGAGGTCGGCGAAAGCCCGATGCGCTCGGCGAGCTCGACATTGGCGATTCGCCCATCCTGTTGCAGAACCGAGAGAATTGTGCGGTCGATCCGGTCCAGTTCCATAACTTCCACGGCCTACCTGCAAGTCACCTTCATTTTCTAAGGTAAATCTGCTAATTTGTCTATCGAACTGCGGCGACGCGGGCACTACCCTGGATTCAGCCACAGGACACGCCATGCCGGACATCCCGCCTCTCTTCACCGCTCCCTATGCGCCTGACGATGCCGAGATCGCCGCGCGGCTCTTGCCGGCGTCGCATCTCAGTCCGCCGCAGCAAGTGCGGATCGACCGCACCGCGACCCGACTGATCGAGGCGATCCGCAAGCGCGACGACCGGCTCGGCGGCGTCGAGGACATGCTGCGCGAGTTCGCGCTCTCCACCAAGGAAGGGCTGGCATTGATGGTGCTGGCCGAAGCGCTGCTCCGCGTGCCGGATGCGCGCACTGCCGACCAGTTCATCGAGGACAAGCTCGGCGAAGGCGACTTCATCCACCACGAGACCAAGTCCACCGCCTTCCTGGTCAACGCCTCGGCGTGGGCACTGGGCCTGTCGGCGCGGGTGATCCAGCCCGGCGAGACGCCCGACGGCACGATCGGCCGGCTGGTGAAGCGTCTTGGCGCGCCGGCGGTGCGCACCGCCACGCGGCAGGCGATGCGGCTGATGGGCAATCATTTCGTGCTTGGCGAGACGATCGAACAGGCGCTGGAGCGGGGTAAGCCGCGCTCCGGCCAAAAGACGCGTTATTCGTTCGACATGCTCGGCGAAGGCGCGCGCACGGCTGCCGACGCCCGGCGTTATTTCGACGCCTATGCCAGTGCGATTGAGACGATCGGCAAGGCGGCCGGCTCCCATGCCCTGCCCGACCGGCCCGGCATCTCCGTCAAGCTTTCGGCGCTGCATCCGCGCTTCGAGGCGATCAGCCGCGCCCGTGTCATGGCCGAGCTGGTGCCGCAGCTGCTCGACCTGGCGCAGCGCGCCAAGGCCCATGACCTGAACTTCACCGTCGATGCCGAGGAGGCGGACCGGCTGGAGCTGTCGCTCGACGTTATCGCCGCAACGCTCGCCGATGCCTCGCTCAAGGGCTGGGACGGATTTGGGCTCGCGATCCAGGCCTATCAGAAGCGCGCCAGTGCGGTGATCGACCATGTCGATGCGCTGGCCCGCGCACACGACCGCAAGCTGATGGTGCGGCTGGTCAAGGGCGCCTATTGGGACACAGAGATCAAGCGCGCGCAAGAACGCGGGCTCGACGGCTATCCCGTGTTCACACGCAAGGCGATGACGGATCTGAATTACGTCGCCTGCGCGTCGAAACTGCTCGGGCTACGGCCGCGCATCTTCCCGCAATTCGCCACCCACAACGCGCTGACGGTCGCGACCGTGCTGGAGCTCGCTGGCGCGAACGCAGGCTTCGAATTCCAGCGCCTGCATGGCATGGGCGAAGCGCTCTATGAGCAGCTTGCCAAGGATCACCCCGATATTGCCTACCGCACCTATGCACCGGTCGGCAGCCATCGCGACCTGCTCGCCTATCTGGTGCGGCGCCTGCTGGAGAACGGCGCGAACTCGTCCTTCGTGGCGCAGGCTGCCGATTATCGCGTGCCGGTGCAGGCGCTGCTGAAGCGTCCGGCCGATCTCGTCGTCCGGCCGGATCAGGCCCATCACGCACGAATTCCGCTGCCGGGCGACCTCTACGCGCCGGAGCGGCGGAACTCGCGTGGCGTCGAATTCGGCGAGCGTGCCGCGCTCGACCGGCTGCTGGCCGATATCAAGAGCGAGACGCCCGATTTGAGGCCGCTTGCCGACCCAACACCGGACCAGGCCAATGCGGCAGTACGCACAGCGCGCGCGGGCTTTGCCGCCTGGAGTCGGACACCGGCGGCGACCCGGGCCGCCGCACTGGAGCAGGCTGCGCATCTGTTGGAGAGCCGCAGGGCCCATTTCATCGCGCTGTTGCAGCGCGAGGGCGGCAAGACGCTCGACGATGCGATCTCCGAACTGCGCGAGGCCGCCGATTTCTGCCGCTACTATGCCGCGCAGGGCCGAAAGCTGTTCGGCAGCGAGGCCGCGATGCCAGGCCCAACCGGCGAGAGCAACGTGCTCACCCTGCGCGGCCGCGGCGTCTTCGTGGCGATCTCGCCCTGGAATTTTCCGCTGGCGATCTTCCTCGGACAGGTCACGGCGGCTCTGATGGCCGGCAACAGCGTGGTGGCAAAACCCGCCGAGCAGACCCCGCGCATCGCGCGCGAGGCCGTAGCCCTGCTGCACGAAGCCGGCATTGCCGCAAGCGCGCTGCATTTGCTCACCGGCGACGGCCGCCTCGGTGCTGTACTCACCGCACATCCTGATATCGCCGGCGTGGTCTTTACCGGCTCGACCGAAGTGGCGCGCGCGATCAACCGGACGCTCGCCGCCAAGGATGGGCCGATCGTGCCGCTGATCGCCGAGACCGGCGGCATCAATGCCATGATCGCGGATGCCACTGCCCTGCCCGAGCAGGTCGCCGACGACGTCGTGACATCGGCGTTCCGTTCCGCCGGCCAGCGCTGCTCGGCGCTGCGGCTGCTGTTCGTGCAGGACGATGTCGCCGATCGCATGATCGAGATGATCGCAGGCGCGGCGCGGGAATTGACGATCGGCGATCCCTGCGACGTCGCAACTCATGTCGGACCGGTGATCGATCTCGAGGCCAAGCAGCGCCTCGATGCGCATATCGCGCGGATGAAGACGGAGGCGCGGCTGCACTTTGCCGGCTCCGCGCCGGAGGGCTGCTTCGTCGCGCCGCATATCTTCGAGCTCAAGGACGCCGGCCAGCTCACCGAGGAAGTGTTTGGCCCCATCCTGCACATCGTGCGCTACCGGGCTGAGGACCTCGAACGTGTGCTGCAAGCGATCAAGCGGAGCGGCTATGGGCTGACGCTCGGAATCCATTCCCGCATCGACGACACGGTCGAGGCAATCATCAACCGGGTCCAGGTCGGCAACATCTACGTCAACCGCAACATGATTGGCGCGGTGGTCGGCGTGCAGCCATTCGGCGGCAACGGCCTGTCCGGAACCGGCCCGAAAGCCGGCGGCCCGCACTACCTCGCGCGCTTTGCCACCGAGCAGACTGTGACCATCAACACCGCGGCTGCGGGCGGCAACGCCGCCCTGCTCGCAGGCGAAGATTAGCGAAAGCCTCTATCAACGCGCCGCGGGCCCTGGAAAGCGACGGCCGAGCGGCGTTGCATCCCGCCACAACATCGGTCAAATGGTTGAGCTGTCATGGATTATGAATTCCGGACAGCGGGAAACAACAAGAGTGAGGGAGCGGCGCCGCGATGGAACAAGGCATTTTTGCAGGGCTCAAGGTTCTCGATTGCGCGAGCTTCATCGCAGCGCCTGCGGCTGCCACCGTGCTGTCGGATTTCGGCGCCGACGTCATCAAGATCGAGCCGCCCGGCGCCGGCGACCCCTATCGCAATCTGCCGAACCTGCCGGGCTACCCGACCGGCGAGCACAATTTCGCCTGGCTGCTGGAGGCCCGTAACAAGAAGAGCCTCGCGCTCGACCTCTCCAAGCCGGAGGCGCAGGCCGTGCTCTACAAGCTGGTGGAACAGGCCGATGTCTTCATCACCAACATGCCGCCGCCGGTGCGCAGCAAGCTCGGCATCACCTATGACCACCTCGCCCATCTCAACGAGCGGCTGATCTACGCCTCCTTCACCGGCTATGGCGAGAAGGGCGAGGAGGCCAACAAGCCCGGCTTCGACAGCAACGCCTACTGGGCGCGCTCCGGCCTGATGGACCTCGTCCGCGCCGATACCGACACGACGCCGGCCCGCTCGGTTGCCGGCATGGGCGACCACCCTTGCGCCATGGCGCTCTACAGCGCGATCGTCACCGCGCTGTATCAGCGCGAGAGGACCGGCAAGGGCTCGCATGTCGCCTCGAACCTGATGGCCAACGGCGTGTGGGCGGCGAGCGTGCTGGCGCAGGCAAAGCTCTGCGGCGCCAAGTTTAGCGAGCGGCGACCGCGCGAACGCGCACTCAACGCGGTGACCAATCACTATCAGTGCAAGGACGGCCGCTGGATCATCCTGTCGCTGCTCAACGAGGAGCGGCAGTGGCCGACACTCGCGCGGTGCATGGACCGCGCCGAGCTGATCAACGACCCGCGCTTCGCCACCAAGCCGGACCGGCATGCCCGATCAATCGAGCTGATCAAGATCTTTGATGAAACATTCGCGACCAGGGATCTCGCCGAATGGCGGAAAATCCTCGACGGCAACGGCCTGGTGTTCGGCGTGGTCGGCATCCTGGACGACATTCCGAACGACAAGCAGATGCTCGACAACGAAGTGCTGGTGCCGTTCGAGAACGACACCATGATGACCATCTCCAGCCCGATCTGGATCGACGGCACCAAGAAAGTGCAGCCCCGCAAACCTCCCGGCGTCGGCGAGCACAGTGACGAGATTTTGCGTGGCGCGGGATACGACGAGGCTGCGATCGAGCAGCTGCGGTCAACAGGGGCGGTGGGTTAGGCCTGACGGCTCGCTGCTTCTACGATGTCGTCCCGGCCAAGGCCGGGACCCATATCCCAGAGTGAGAGTTGTCGCGCACAGCCGACGATTCCGAGTCCTCGCCAAACCACATTCGGTGGCTATGGGTCCCGGCCTTCGCCGGGACGACGGTGAGGGAATAGCTTGCTACGACAACTGTCATCCGTGAGGTGCCATGCCCAGCTATCGCCTGCATTACTTCCCCGAATCCGGCAACAGCTACAAGCTCGCGTTGATGCTGACGCTCTGCGGCGAGAGCTTCGAGCCGGTCTGGACCGACTTCGGCGGCGGCATCACCCGTACGCCGGAGTGGCGCAGAACGGTGAACGAGATGGGCGAGATCCCGGTGCTCGAGGTCGACGGCGTGAAGATGACGCAGACCGCGCCGATCCTGCTCAAGCTCGCGGACCAGTACGGCCGCTTTGGCGGCGACACGGCGGAGGAGAAGTTCGAGCTGCTGCGCTGGCTGTTCTGGGACAACCACAAGCTCACCGGCTACATGGCGACCTACCGCTTCATGCGGACGTTCATCCCGAACAGTGATCCGCAAGTGCTGAAGCATTTCCGCTACCGGATCGACGATTTCCTCGGCATCCTGGAAGGGCATCTCGCCCGCAACGATTTCGCGATCGGGGCGAAGCCGTCAGTCGCCGATTTCTCGATGATGGCCTATCTGCATTATCCGAGCGACGAGCACGGCTATGAGTTCGCGCGGAGCCATCCCGCCATTCACGCCTGGCTCGGCCGCATCGCCGCGCTGCCAGGCTGGAAGTCAGCGTATGATCTGTTGCCGGGAAAACGGTTGACGCATTACGCGAAGTGAGGCCTGTGCTATCGCAGCGCCAGCCAACCGAGCGTGAACAATATCCCGCCGATGATCACGACCACTGCGACCGCCCAGATGCTGACGCGGATGCTGCCGGTGACCTGTTTGGCCTCTTCATTCCGCGCGATCTCGCGATTGCGCTCCTTGTTGGCTTCGCTCGTGTCCGTCATGGGTCATCCGAAATCGGCTATCGCCGCGCTAACGCGTCTTGATGAAGCACATGCCGATGCGGCTCGAGGCCGAAGCAGCCTGACAGGTGAGACCTTTAGCACAGGTCCATGACGTAAAACTCCTGTCGGGTGTTCCCGATCCCTGATCTGGCAAATAACAATGTGCGCCCCAGCCGTCCTGGTACTCGGTACCCGCCAGCTCCGGGCTGCCGCGGGTTTGCGGCCGACTGGCAAATCCGCGTGAGAAATCAGGGCGTTTGCCCGCGGCAAACGCGGTCAGGATGTCGCGGCGGCGAAGCTGGTCGCCGAAGAAATGCGGCGAGGCCGGGACGATGCTGGAATTGGAGGGCTTGTCGGCGAGCCAATCCACGCCCGGGAAATGGAAGCCGCCGATGCCGCGGGTCTGGTGGCAGCCCGAGCAGGTGACGTCGTTGAGGCGGCGCTGAAAGCCGGCGACCGAACGGATGTTCTGCATGTCGATGCCGCGCCCGGCCGCCTGCTTCAGGGCGCCGACCACGTCGTCGTCGGTGAAGACGGGCTCGCCTTTGCCTTCCCCTTTGCCCTCCCCTTGCATCATGCCGAACTCCGGCTGCAAGTCCGATGCATCGAAGCCCGCGGGCGTCGGTGCGATTGCAGCCCTGGCGAGATACTTCTCCGGGATCAGCACCGTGCCGCGATCGAAGTCGCGCAAGTTCTCCGGCGCGAGCAGCCACATCTTGAAATCCCGCCGGAGCGCGTCGTCGGCAAGAATGCGGTCCCGATCAATCTGGTTCTCCAGCATCGATTCCGCGAACTGCTTCGTCGATGCGTCGTATTTGAACACCTTGAGCAGATAGTCGGAGCGGAAATCGTGCTGCGCAGATTTCGGCGCGACGGAGATTTGAATGTTGGTCTCGATGCGATCGAGCATGGCATCGTAGGGTTGGAAGTGGCTGCCTATCAGCCCCTCCCAGTCGCCATTGTCGAGCCAGCGACGCGCGATGTCTGCGCAACTGACGGCCTTGCCGAGTGAATGGCTGCTATCCCGTGCCTTCATCACCAGATTCAGCGTCATGGGCAGACGCGTCGCGGCCTTGCTGCCGTCCGGTTTGGTATCGAAGCGAGCCAGGCGATAGATCAACCGGATCTCGCCGCAGGATTCGTCCGACACATAGGCGCGGTCCATGCGGTTGACGATGCCGGCCAGCACGAAACGCGTGTCGGGGGAGTTCAGAACGGCTCGATCGAACAGCTGGACGTCGAAGCCCTCGCCGACGCCGATGGTCTCGCCGGGCGAGGCCATCTTGGACTGCGCGACATAGCGATCGAACTCCGCATCGATTGCCGGGAGAATTGGCTTGAGCTGCGACAGCGACGAGAACATCTGATCCGTCGTCAGCGGAAACTTCGCGTTCCGCTCCGGCCACAACAGCCGCGAGATCGTCAGCGCATCGTTCTGATCGAGCTTGCGCAGAAGATCCGGATCGGTGATCGCAGTGCCGCGGGCGAGCGGCACGTTCTCCGCAGCCGTTGACGACGCGGCGCCGCCGAACAAGACGACCACAGCAAGGAGAATTCGCAACGCGCGGCTCATGCCTGCACTAACACCGCGCCGGTCCGCCTATTCAAGCAAAAAGGCGCTTCACATCACGGTGAGGCGCCTCTTCGAAACTCGGATGACGAGGCGCTTAGCGCGCGACGATCAGGCCCTTGCTGGTGACGACAACCCAGCGGCCGTCCTGGCGGCGAATCGCATCGACGCGGCCGACCCCGGGGATGGGATCGCCGGCATAAACCTCGTAGAGGCCGCCCCGGCCCTCGATCAGCGCGCCGCCATTGGCGACGTCGCGGAGCCTCCAACCGTCGATTGTCGGCAGGCGCCCAACCTCGGCCCTGACCTCAGTCTTGACCTCAGTCCTGGGCGCGGCCGGCTCGGGCGCCGGCGCGGCAGCTGCCGTGGCGACCTGGGCCGGTGCGATCGTGCCCGTGGTTTCCTTCGCAGGCGTTGCGGCCGCGGCCTGCGCGGGGGCTGCGGCCGGCGTGGCGCGGAGCTTGTCGACGGTTTCGGACAGCTTGGCGATCTTGGCCATCGGCTCGGCCTGGGCCTTCTCGAGCTTGTCGAGGCGGTCGTTGGTCCGGTTGAACTGGCTCAGCCCCGTCTTCGAGCTATGCTCGACGCTCGCCTTGAGCGCGACTACGTCGGCATCGATCCGGGACACCGAGGCGCCCAGCGCGCTGGTGTCGGCGACCTGAGTTGGCGCCGGGCCGGCGAAGTGCATCATTCCGGCGGTCGCGAGCGCGCCGCTAATAGCGCCGACGCAGGCGGCGATCGCAACGACCGCGGCCATCGCCGACAAGCGGCGCTTGCCGGTCTCCCGCGTCTCGTCCCCCGTCACATGCGGGGTAAATTCCTCGTGCTCCCAGGACCGCTCCGCGGGCGCCATCACGATCAGCTTGCCGGGCTTCGGCTCGGGCTTGGCGTTCAATTTCGGCACCTCGATTCGGGGCGCCTCGACGTCGGCGGCGTCAGGTTTGGGCGGCGTCTCGTGGTCGGGGGCGATCGAGGGCGCCTCGACGGCATGCGGCGCAGCGGCGGCTTCGATAGCGCCAGCCGCCTGGGCGGCCTGTTCGGGCATTGGTTCGCTCACGGCTCAAATACTCCAGTCTGGATTGACCTTTTGGTAACTTTCATTGCTTGCGAATTCCTTACCTTCGGACCCGCTTACCGAAATTTTAGGAACTCGTCCGGGGCCGAATTGGGTCGGGAAAGTGGAACCGGCGTGGCGGCGCGCAACAATTCGTCAGCCCATGCTGCCCTGCGGTAGGCCGCGGACTTGGCCGAAGGGCTGTTTGCCGCCCAGTGTTACCCGGCTAACATAGCGGTCCCGCCGGCCAGAAGGCTATTGGGGGAGGCGCAATGACGATCGAGAAGTGCATCAACGAGTTCGGTGTCGATGACGTCATTTTCGAGGAGGGCTCGACGGGCCGCGAGTTGTTCGTCGTGCTCGACGGCGAGGTCGAGATCGTCAAGCTCAGCGGCGCGAGCAAGACCAGCATCATCAAGCTCGGCAAGGGCGAATTCTTCGGCGAGATGGCGGTGATCGACGGCTCCGCGCGCTCGGCGACCGCGATCGCGGCAGTGCCGAACACCAAGGTGATGAGGATCAATCACGCCCGCTTCGTCTATCTGGTCAGCCAGCAGCCGGCCTTCGCGCTGATGGTGATGGACGCGCTCTCGAAGCGGCTGCGTGCTTCCAACGCGGTGACCTACCGGGAAGCGCAATCATGAGTGATCGCAAGCCCAGTTCATTCCCGATCCTGATGAAGAACGACACCTGCTCGCTGATCCAGGCGGCGGACGACGTGTTCCAGATCCGCTTCTCCAACCGCGCCGCCAACGCCTATCTGGTGCGCGGCTCGGCGCGCACCATCCTGATCGATGTCGGGTTGTCGTCGAACTATCCGGCGATGGTCGAGTGCCTGAGCTTCGTCGGCTGTCCGCCGGAGAAGATCGACATGGTGGTGCTGAGCCACGAGCATCTCGACCATATTGGCGCCGCCTGGCATTTCAACGAGCGCCGCACCTTTGTCGCCGCCCATCGGCTCGCCGCCAACAAGATCATGCTGCGCGACGATTTCTCGATGCTGCGCAAGATGTTCAACGAGCCGAACGTGCCTGTTAACATCGACATCTGGCTCGAGGAAGGCAATCTGATCGACCTCGGTAATTTCCGCCTCAACGTGATGTATACCCCGGGCCACACCTCGGCCTGCATCACGTTGTTCGAGCAGGACAAGGGCCTGTTGTTTGCCGCCGACACGCTGATGCCCGGCGGCGTGATGGGCGGCGTGTTCGGGTCCGGCAGCATCTCCGACTACATCCAGTCGCTGGAGCGCATCAAGGGACTGGACACGAAGATCTTGTTGTCGGGACACGGGCGGCTGTCGGATACGCCGCAGGAGGACGTGCGCATCGCGATCGCGCGGTCGCACGGTCTGCTGGCGGACACCGCGCAACTGTTCGACGCGCTCGACGCGCGGTCGAATTTCGAGCCGATCATGCAGTCGGTGCGAGATCTGAACAAGCTGGATGATTAGCGGGCAAGCGCTTCCGCCAACCCCGTCATTGCGAGCGCAGCGAAGCAATCCAGAATCTCTCCGCAGTGGCAGCCTGGATTGCTTCGTCGCATCAGCGCAAAATTGCTTCGCAATTTTGTCGCGAGCTCCTCGCAATGACGGAGCGGGTGGGACCCGCTCTCTCCACATCGCAGCTCGGCTTACATCACCACCGGCTTGTCCGGCAGCTCGTTGCGATGCGCCCCGCCCGGCGGGAAGTGCTTGGCCAACTCACGCGACACCGCCGCGATGCCGTCGATAACGCCGCGCTCGAACTGGCGCGACCTGAACGCGGCCTCCATCGCGCGGCAGATCTTTTCCCAGCCGGCGGCGCCAACCTTCGCGTCGATGCCGCGGTCGGCAATGATCTCGACGTCACGGTCGGCGAGCAGGAGATAGATCAGCACCCCGTTGTTGTGCGCGGTATCCCAGATCCGCAACTGCGAGAACAGGTCGAGCGCACGCTCGCGCGCTTGCTGGTTGCGGAACAACGGGCGGCCATCGAGCGCACCTTCGACGACGAAGCGGACCTGGCCGGAATGCGTGGTTTCGCCCTGCTTGATCGCCTGCTCGATGCGGTCGAGCACCTTTGGCGGAAAAAGCTGATTCGCCCGCCAATGATGCTGCACCAGATGTCTGGCAATGCGCGCAATGCTCATGACCTACCAGCTCCCCGAGGCGCCGCCGCCACCAAAGCTGCCGCCACCGCCGCTGAAGCCGCCGCTCGACGACGATCCGCTGCTCCAGCCGTTCGATGAAGAGCCGCTCGACCACGTGCCGCGGCGTGAAGATCCGGTGCCCGCCCCCGCCCCAAACAGATCGGCAATGAAGGTCAGGACGGCACCAAGCACCCCGACGCCCACGCCGATGACGGCGGATTCGAGCACGAACCAAGCCAGCAGCCCGACGATCGTGCCGGCAATGACCGATCCGAGCAGCCGTCCGAAGATGGACCGCAGTATCCCGCCTACGACCAGCGGGCCGAACAGCACGAAATAGAACAGCGGCTCGACGTCGTTCCAGCTGCCGAACTTCACGCTTCGCGACGGCGCCGGCAGCGGCTCGCCGTCGATGACGCGCAGCATCCGGTCGACCCCGGCCGAGATGCCGCCGGCGAAATCGCCCTCCCTGAATTTCGGCGTGATGACCTCGTCGATGATCCGCCGCGAATTGATATCGGTGAGCGCGCCTTCGAGGCCGTAGCCGACCTCGATGCGCAGGTGATGGTCGTTCTTGGCGACGACCAGGATCGCGCCATCGTCGATTTTCTTGCGGCCGATCTTCCAGGCCTCGGCAACGCGGATCGAGAACTGCTCGATCGTCTCCGGGGCGGTCGTCGGCACGATCAGCACGGCGACCTGGCTGCCCTTGCGCGTCTCGAAATCACCGAGCTTTTGCGACAGCGCGGTGATGTCGTCGCTCGACAGCGTACCGGTCTGGTCGACGACGCGGCCGGTGAGCGGCGGCACCGCGACGTCGGCCAAGACGGGGAACGACCAGCCAAGGACGAGCGCGAACACGACTATTGCCCGCCACAACGTAGCTGTCATCGCCCGGCTTGCCGCCTTCGCTAAAGCTTCGGCGGCCGAGCACACCCGTGGCCCGGCGGAGCCTTGGCGGAGCCCGGACCGGGCGATCCAGTATTCCAGAGACGCCAAAGGGATCCGGAGAAGCCGCAGCGTACTGGATTCCCCGATTTCGCGGGGAATGACAGCGGTGGGCGGAGCCTGGCGCATTCGCAAAATGCCGCGCACTTACTTCGACGGAGCTGGCGCCGGGTTGAAATCGACCTTCGGCGCGCTCGAGATTTCCTTCTCGTTGTCGACCGAGAAGTTCGGCTTCTCCTTGTAGCCGAACACCATCGCTGTGAGATTGCTCGGAAACGAGCGGATGGTGACGTTGTAGTCCTGCACCGCCTTGATGTAGCGGTTGCGGGCGACGGTGATGCGGTTCTCGGTGCCTTCGAGCTGCGACATCAGATCCTTGAACAGGGCATCGGATTTGAGCTGCGGATAGTTTTCCGTGACCACGAGAAGGCGCGACAGCGCACTGGAGAGCTCGCCCTGGGCGGCCTGGAATTTCTGGAATGCGGCGGGATCGTTGAGCACTTCGGGCGTCGCCTGGATGCTGCCGACCTTGGCGCGCGCATTGGTGACCCCAAGCAGCACGTCCTTCTCCTGCTGCGCAAAGCCCTTCACCGAGTTGACCAGGTTGGGCACGAGATCGGCGCGGCGCTGATACTGGTTCACCACCTCGGACCAGTTGGCCTTGATCTGCTCGTCCTCGCTCTGGATCGCGTTGTAGCCGCAATTGGTCAGGCTGAGCGAGGCGAGTGCCGCCAGCACAGTCAGGAATTTGCGCATTAAATTTCTCCCGGTGGAATCGGGCGCAAACTACCAGATTGGGCGCGCGCCGTGCCAGACATCTTGTGCCGATGCCGCGAAAAGCAGCCGATCGACGCAAGCCTCTTGCCTATCACCGGCCGACATAGTCAACTTGGGCTAAACGGAAATGCGAGAGGGAAGCGCCATGACCTCGTTCGAGACCGTCCTCGTGGAGAGGCCGGAGCCGGCGATTGCCCGGGTCGTGATGAACCGGCCCGATGCGCGCAATGCGCAGAACCTGCAAATGACCTACGATCTCAACGCTGCGTTCGACGCGGCGGTGCAGGACGATGCGGTCAAGGTCATCATCCTCGCCGGCAACGGTCCGCATTTCTCCTCCGGCCACGACCTGCGGCCGGGCGGCAAGAATGCCGCGGGCGTCGATTTTCCGCCGATCGGAAATTGGGGCGGTTTCGCGGAAGCCAACGCGCATGGGCGCTTCGCGCGCGAGCAGGAAATCTATCTCCAGATCACGCGGCGCTGGCGCAACCTGGCCAAGCCGACGATCGCCGAAGTGCACGGCAAATGCATCGCCGGCGGCCTGATGCTGGCCTGGGCCTGCGATCTCATCGTCGCCAGCGACGACGCGCAGTTCTGCGACCCGGTGGTGACGATGGGCGTCTGCGGCGTCGAATGGTTCGTGCATCCGTGGGAGCTCGGCCCGCGCAAGGCCAAGGAGTTTCTGTTCACCGCCGATAGCTGGAGCGCGCAGGAAGCGCACCAGCTCGGCATGGTCAACCAGATCGTGCCGCGCGCGGAGCTGTCATCGCGCGTGCTTGAGCTGGCGCGCCGGATCGCATCAAAACCTTCCTTCGCACTGAAGCTGACCAAGGAAGCGGTGAACCGCTCGGTCGACGTGATGGGCCAGCCCGCCGCGATCGACCAGGCCTTTGCGCTGCATCAGCTCTGTCACGCACATAACCTCCAGGAATTCGGCATGGTGGTCGATCCATCCGGCCTGCATCCCTCCGTGCGCAAGCCGCCGGCAGCCGCGGAGTAAATACGATGGATCTCAATCTCAGCGACGAGCAGCGCTTGCTTCGCGAGAGCGTCGAACGCTTCGTGGCCGAAAGCTACGACGCCGATCACCGCCGCAAGATGGCGAACGATCCGCTTGGCTTCAGCCCGGCGGTCTGGAAGCAGTTCGCCGAGCTCGGCTGGCTGGCGCTGCCGATCGCGGAGGAATTTGGCGGGCTGGGTGGCGGCGCGGTCGAGGTCGGCATCTTGATGGAAGCGTTTGGCCGCGGGCTGGTGTCGGAGCCGTATATCGCGACAGTCGTGTTGGGCGCTGCGCTGATCGACAAATGCGGCAGCGCCGCGCAGAAACAGGCAAGCCTGCCCAAGATCGCGGATGGATCATTGAAGCTTGCGTTGGCGCATTCCGAGCGCGCGGCCCGGTTCGATCTGGCCAAGGTCGCAACGGTCGCAACCAAGACAGCGCAAGGCTGGCGTCTTGCCGGCAGCAAGATCGCCGTGCTCGACGGCCATGCCGCCGACGAGATCATCGTCTCCGCGCATCTGCATGATCATCAGGGACCATCGGGGCGGATCGGTCTCTTTCTGGTGCCGGCGACAGCGCAGGGGCTCGCGATCTCCGAATATCCGCGGTTGGGAGGCGGGCGCGCCTGCAACGTCGATTTATCCGGCGTGCAGCTTCCGGAAGACGCCCTGCTGGGCGACGGCAGCGACGCCCTGCCCGCGATCGAATGGGCCGTCGACCGCGCCATGGCCGCGCTCGGCGCGGAGGCGGTCGGCATCATGCAGACGCTCGTCGACACGACGCTGGAGTACACCAAGATCCGCAAGCAGTTCGGCCGGCCACTTTCGGCCAATCAGGTTATCCGTCATCGCCTCGCCGACATGGCGATGCAGGTAGACGAGGCCCGTTCGATGGCGCTGCGGGCGGCGCTGAAGGTCGACGCCGAACCGATCGAACGTGCCCGCGCCGCGTCGGGCGCAAAGGCGAAGATCGGCAAATGCGCGCGCTTCGTCGGCGAGCAGTCGATCCAGCTCCACGGCGGCATGGGCGTGACCGAGGAGCTCGAGGTCGGCGCCTATTTCAAGCGGCTCGTCGCCTTCGACACGCTGTTCGGCGGTAGCGCGCATCACTATCGCCGTCACGCCGAGCTTGGCCGCGCCGCCGTTTCAGCCTGAAGGGAGCACATCATGGACCTGGCCTTCAATGCGGAAGAGCGCGCCTTCCAGGACGAGGTGCGCGGCTTCATCACCAAGAATCTCACCGGGGAGATGAAGCGCGCCACCGCGCTGACGCCGTCGGTGTTCTCCGACCCCGATATCGGCATGGCCTGGCAGCGCGTGCTGCACAAGCAAGGCTGGGGCGCGCCAGGCTGGCCGGTCCAACACGGCGGCCCCGACTGGACGCCGGCGCAGCGCTGGATTTTCGAAACCGAAAGTGCGCGGGCCGGAGTGCCCAATGTCAACGTGATGGGCGTGAAGATGGTGGGGCCCGTCATCATCGGCTTCGGCAGCCCCGAGCAGAAGAATTTCTACCTGCCGCGGATTCTCTCCGGCGAGGACTATTGGTGCCAGGGCTATTCCGAGCCGGGCTCCGGCTCCGACCTGTCCTCGCTGAAGACGCGCGCGATACGCGACGGTGACGACTACATCGTCAACGGCACCAAGATCTGGACCACGCATGCGCATCACGCCAACCGCATGTTCGCGCTGGTGCGCACCAGCGACGGGCCGCGGCAGCAGGACGGCATCAGCTTTGTCCTGATCGACATGAAGACGCCGGGCATCACCACGCGCCCGATCCTCACGATCGGCGGCGACCACGAGGTCAACCAGGTGTTTTTCGATGACGTGCGGGTGCCGGTCGCAAACCGCGTCGGCGAGGAAGGCAAGGGCTGGACCTACGGCAAATATCTGCTCGAATTCGAGCGCGGCTCCGGCATCGCATCGGCGAAGCTGCGCGAAGGGCTGAAGGCGATCGCGGAGTTGGCCGAGTCCGACCTGACCGGGCGCGCCATCGACAGCCCCGACATCGCCACGCGCATCTCCGAGGTCGAGGTCGACATCGACGCGCTGGAGATGACCGAGCTGCGCGTGCTCTCGGCGCTACAGACCGGGCAAAATCCCGGCGCGGTCTCGTCGATCCTGAAGCTGCGCAACAGCGAGATCCGGCAGGCCGTGACTCGGCTGGGCGCCGATGTGATCGGCCACGACGCCCTCGCCGTCGAGCCGATGCGCCCGCTCTACAAGCTCAACCACGAGCCGGCGATCCCGGAGGAGATGCTGACGGTGATGCCGGAATATCTCAACGGACGCGCCTACACGATCTTCGGCGGAACGTCGGAGATCCAGCGCGATATCATCGCGAAGATGATGTTGGGGATTTGAGGGGCGCTGGCGCTACACACTCACTGTCGTCCCGGCGAAGGCCGGGACCCATACTCCCAGGGAGCAGTGTGGCGTGAGCTGGTAACCACGAAACTTCGCCAAAATGGATTCGGTGGTTATGGGTCCCGGCCTTCGCCGGAACGACGTGGGAGACTGCCGCAACAGCGCGGGCTATAACTAACCCGCCGCCTTCGCCTCCCGGATCGCTTTCCAGATCTTCTGCGGCGTCAGGGGCGTGTTGAGCTGGGTGATGCCGAGCTCGGCGAGTGCATCCATCACGCCGTTGGTGACGCAGGGCGGACCGCCGATCGCGCCGGATTCGCCGCAGCCCTTGGCGCCGAGCGGATTGGTGCGGCAGGGTGCGGACTCGTCCAGCGTCACCACGAGCGGGGGCACGTCGTCGGCACGCGGAATGCAATAGTCCTGGTAGCTCGCGGTGAGGAGCTGACCGTCGGCATCGTACGAGACGCCTTCATACAGCGCCTGGCCGATGCCCTGCGCGACGCCGCCGTGGATCTGGCCCGTCACCAGCATCGGGTTCACGGCGACGCCAACGTCGTCGACCGTGGTATAGCGCACGACCTTGGAGACGCCGGTCTCGGGATCGATTTGGACCTCGCAGATATGCGTGCCGTTCGGCCAGCTCGGCCCGTCGACCTCGCCTTCGGAATCGACGCTGAGCCTCGCGCCGCTCTCCCTCTCGGCGAGATCGAACAGGCTGATGCGCCGGTCGGTGCCGACCACGGTGAGCATGCCGCCCTGGTATTCGATGTCCTCGATCGAGGTCTCGAGCACGTTCGCCGCCTTCTCGCGCGCCTTCTGGATCAAATCGTTGGAGGAGACCGCAACCGCGGTGCCGCCGACGAACAGCGAGCGCGAGCCGACGCTGCCGAAGCCCATGGCGAGATCCGTGTCGCCTTGCACGACATCGATCTTGTCCATGGGGATGCCGAGCGTGTCGGAGATCATCTGGGTATAGGTGGTCTGCAGCCCCTGCCCCATCGCCATGGTGCCGGAATGCAGGATAACGCGCCCTTCCGAGGTCGCGTGCAGGCTGACTTTTTCGGTGTGGGCGCGACCACCGGTCCATTCGATATAGGAGGTCAGCCCGCGGCCGTAGAGCAGGCCCTTCTTCTTCGCCGCTTTCTTGCGCGCGACGAAGCCGTCCCAGTCTGCAAGCTTCACGGCGCGATCGAGCATGTGCGCGAACGCACCGGAGTCGTAAACCTGGCCCGCTGCGTTGGTATAGGGCAGCTGCGCCGGTTTGATGTAGTTCGCCTTGCGGATCGCGCGCGGATCCATGCCGATCTTTCGCGCGGCGGCGTCGAACAGGCGCTCGACGATGAACACCGCCTCCGGGCGGCCCGCGCCGCGATAGGCGCCGACCGGCGCGGTGTGGGTCATCACCGACCTCACCTCGAAATGCACTAGCGGCAGGTCGTAGACGCCGGTTTGCACGAACGGCCCGAGCACCAGCGGGATGATATTGCCTGTACCTGATGAATAAGCGCCGGTGCAGCCGATCGACTTGACGCGATAGGCGAGCACCTTGCCCTTGTCGTCGAGCGCGAAGGAGGCGGTCGAAGTGAGATCGCGGCCGTGGGTGCCACCGACGAATTCATCGGTGCGGTCGCCGCGCCAGCGGACCTTCCGGTTCAGCTTGGTCGCGGCGTAGGCGACGATGCCGTCTTCGGGATAGAGACTGGTCTTCTGGCCAAAGCCGCCGCCGATGTCGCCGACCAGCACGCGGACACTGTCCTTCGGGCGCTTCAGCACGGATTCCGCCAGCAAGTCGCGGGTCGAGGCCGGCGTCTGCGACTGCAAATGCAGGAGCAGGCGGCCGGACGTTTTGTCGATCTCGGCAATGGTCGAGCGCGGCTCCATGGCCGAGGGCACCAGGCGCTGGCTGACCAGATCGAGCTCGACGGTGTGCGCGGCGTTGGCAAACGCAGCATCCACCTTGGCGGCATCGCCATAGCTCATGGCGCCGACGATGTTGTCGGGCGCCTCGGGCCACACCACGGGCGCACCGGGCTTCACAGCCTCGACGGGGTCGACGACCGCGGGCTGCACGTCGTATTCGACGACGATCGCTTCGGCCGCACTCTGGGCCTCTGCACGTGACGCAGCCACTACCGCCGCCACCGCCTCGCCGGTGTAGCGCACCACCTCATGGGCGAGCAGCCGCCGCGGCGGCACCGTCATCGGCTTGCCGTCCGGGCGCTTGAAGATGCTCAGCGTCGGGAGGGTGCCGACGTCGTCCTTGATCAGATCGGCGCCGGTGTAGACGGCGGTGACGCCGGACATGCCGGCCGCTGCACTGATGTCGATCGAGACGATGTTCGCGTGCGCATGCGGCGAGCGCAGCACGTGCAACCACAGCGCGCCGTCCTCCGGCTTGTCGTCGATGAACTGCCCCTTCCCGGTGAGCAGCCGCTGATCTTCCAAACGCTTGACGGGCTGTCCCGCTCCGAAACGCAAATTGCCGGGAAGAATGTTCATTCCGTGGGGTCCTCAGGGTCTTTTCAAATCGGGCTGCCTTTTAGCGGATCGAGGCAGGCGAGACCAGCCGCGGTTTTGGGCGGGATGTCCACGATTTCGTCATGCCCGGGCTCGTCCCGTGCATCCACGTTCTTTTCGTGTGAAGGCGCGTGGATGCCGGGCGTAGGCAAGTGAAAGCGACGCCGTCCTTCGGACGGCTATGCCCGGCCATGACGACTACGGAGAGAGCTCGGCTAAAGCCGCTTCCACGATCTTGCGCTGCTCGGCGCTAAGCGCCGCCTGCGGCGGCACGGGATCGCCGACGTCGTAGCCCTGGAGCGCAAGCCCCGCCTTGATGCAGGCCGCGAGATTGAAGCGGGCGAAGGTCTCGTTGATGCGCCACAGCCTGCGCTGGAGCGCCATGGCCTCGTCCCAGCGGCCGGCCTTGCAGAGGTCGTAGAGCGCGACGCTCTGGCGCGGAATGATGCAGGCCGGGCCCGCCATCCAGCCGACACCGCCGATCAGCATTACCGCGGCCGGGATATGGGCGGAGGCCGAGAACACACGCAGGCGATCGCCGCAGCGGTTCATGATCGAGAGCAGCCGGCCGGTATTGGTCGAGGCATCCTTGAGGTAGCCGATGCGCGGATGCTCGGCGAGCCGCGCGATCACGTCGAGGGTCAGGTCGGAGCGCTGGAATTGCGGATTGGTGTAGATGACGACGGGGATGTCGACGGCATCCGCGATGCTGCGGAAGTAGGATTCAACCTGGGCATCGGCGAGCGGGAAGTAGGCCTCGAGGATCGCCAGAATGCCGTCTGCGCCGAGCTTCTGATAGGCCTGCGCCTGCGCCACCGCGTCCGCCGTCGAGGTCGAGACGACCCCGGCCACGACCGGCACGCGACCGTTTGCAGCCTCGATCGTAGTCTGCACCACGGAGGTGCGCTGCGCGGCATTGAGATAGGCGAACTCGCCGGTCGAGCCGAGCGGCGTCAGCCCGTGAACGCCGGCACTGATCAGATCGTCGCAGAGCTTTGCGAGTACGCCGGTCCGCACCGCGCCGTCGGCATCGACGGGCGAAACGAGATAGGGGAAGACGCCGTGAAATTGGGGCATGTCGGGGAATAATCCGGAATTTTTGGGGGGCAGCTCGGCCCACGCCACCTGTCCGGTGCTAACATGGCCCCCATTGGCCGGCAAGCAAGCCTCGGGATGAACCGACGTGTCGCGTCGGCGGACTAACGTGGGTCGAGGCAAACATCGGGAAGCCACATGTTGATCGTCACCACCGAGAACGTCGCGAACCACCGCGTGGTCCGGACGCTGGGCCAGTGTTTTGGCATCGTCGTTCGCAGCCGCGGGCTTGGCGGCAATATCGTCGCCGGCCTGCGTTCGATCGTCGGGGGCGAGATTCCGGAATATACACGGCTCCTGGAGGACGCGCGCCGCCACGCCATCGATCGCCTGGTCGAGAACGCTACCGCGATGGGCGCCAATGCGATCGTGATGATGCGGTTCGATTCCGCCGAGATCGGCCAGAACATGAGCGAGATCGTTGCTTACGGAACGGCCGTCGTGATCGAGCCGGCGGCACACTAGGGATGGGAGCATGTCCCTGACGATCGGCATCGCGGCGCTCCTGATCGCAATCGTGCTGCTCATTGTCGGCCATTTCCTGCCGTTCGGAGTGCCGCTGACATTCGTCGGGATCGGCCTGATCGCGAGCCTGATCTACGACACCCGCTATAAGCCGGCCTCGAAGCAGCCGATCGGGCCCGGCTGGGTCGACACCGGCGAACGCTTCATCGACCCCGAGACCAACAAACGCGTCGCCGTGTTCATGCGGCCCGAGTCCGGCGAGCGGGACTATCGCGAGCTCTGAGCTGCTCGCTTACACCTTGAGCAGACGCACGCGCGTGCCCCAGGGATCGACGGCCTCGACGCCGTTCGAGAGCGCCGTGACCTTTGCCCCGCCCTTGCGCAGACGCTCTTGCTGGGCAGCGAGCAGATCCTGCTTCTCCGTCACCAGCGAGAACCAGGCGAGCCCGGTCATGGAATCGTCGCGCTGGCCGGCACCTTCGCTCTGCCAGACATTCATGCCGAGGTGATGGTGATAGCGGCCGGACGACAGGAAGGCGGCGCCGTTGCGTTTACGCGTCGGATCGAGGCCGACCGTGCCATGGTAAAAGCCTTCGGCCTGGGCGAGATCGCCGACACGCAGATGCATGTGGCCGACGCGCAGGCCGTCCGGCGCCTTGGCGTAGTCGGGGACGCGCGTATTGGTCAGCGACAGCAGGTCGGGAATGTTGAGCTCATCGGCCGCCATCTTCACGCTGCCCTCGCTCCACTGCCATTGCGACGGATCGCGGTCGGCATAGACCTCGATGCCGTTGCCTTCGGGATCATCGAGATAGACGGATTCGCTGACGAGGTGATCGGCAAAACCCGACAGCGACACGCGATGCGAGGCCGCATGCACCAGCCAGCGCGCGAGATCCTTGCGCGTCGGCATCAGGAACGCGGTGTGGTAGAGCCCGGCGGCATTGCGCGGCTCGATCGCAGCGTCGGCACGCGCTTCCAGCACCAGCAGCGCGATCCCGTCGGTGCCGAGTGTGGCGGCGGTCGCTGAACGCTCCATCACGCCGAGCCCGATCACGTCGCGGTAGTAGTCCGCCACCCTGTCGAGATTCTTGACCCGGAGCGTCACCATGCCGACTCGCATCGGCGTGCGGCTGGCATAGGTCGGGCCGCCGCCCTGCGCGATGCCCTCGGCCCGGGCCGCGGCCGCGGCGGCCATCGCCAACGAGGTGGCGCCGGCGAGTTGAAGCAGGGTACGGCGGGTGAGGTCGATGGTCATCGGTCAGGACTCGCTGAAAATTGGTGGAGGCCGTGCGGCGCAATCTGGCGATTGCTACACGTTCCCGTGAGCAGCTCCCAATCACATGTTCGTCGGCCGTGGTCTTACGGGGCGGTGTCCTGGCCACCCGGCCAGTTTCGCAATCGACCGCGACATCCCAGATTGAGGGCAATTTACAGGAGCTTGCCATGACCGCCCCCACCCCTCTGTCTTCGCTATCGTCCGCGCTCGCGGACGTCGTGGCGCGCGTAGCGCCGTCCGTTGTCTCCGTGCACTCGCATCGCTCCCGCTCAACCGGCTTCGTCTGGAAGCCCGGCCTGATCGTCACCGCCGACGAGGCGCTGGCCGACGAGGGCGAAGTCCAGATCGTCCTTGCCGACGGCAGCATGGCTGCGGCCACGATCGTCGGCCGCGACCACACCACCGACATCGCGCTGCTGCGCGCCGATACCAGCATCGCCCCGGTCAAGCTCTCCGAAACCGTACCTGCCCTCGGCACGTTGTCGGTCGTCGTCGCCACCCATCGCGACGCGCCGAGCGCGGCGCTCGGGATGGTATCGCTGTCCGGCAAGAGCTGGCGCAGCCTGCGCGGCGGCGACATCGATGCGCGGATCGAGCTCGACGTTCGCCTGCGTCCCGGCCAGGAGGGCGGCCTTGCACTCGATGCCTTGGGCGAGGCCTTCGGCATGGCCGTGCTCGGCCCAAGGCGCGTGCTCGTCATTCCGACAGCCACAATCGAGCGCGTCGCGCCCCAGCTCGAGACGCGCGGCCACATTGCTCGCGGATATCTCGGCCTCGGGCTCCAGCCGGTGCGGCTCGACGACGGCGTCGGCGCGATGGTGATGAATGTCGACAAGACCGGCCCATCCGCTGCGGCCGGCATCCGCCAGGGCGATGTCATCGTGGCGGTCAACGACCAGAAGCTCTCCGGCGTGCGCGCGCTGTCGCGCACGCTGGGACCCGCGAGCGTCGGTTCGGTGGTCGACGTCGCGGTGCGCCGCGGCGGCGAGCCGGCCAGCTTCAAGGTCACGGTCGGTGAGAGGCCGGAGGCGTGAGCGAGGGCAACACGCCCGAGATCGTGCTGTCGCTGCAGATCGACGATCCCGCCCTCGCCGATCGGCTGGCCACGCTGCTCGGCAATGTCGCCGGGCTTCGCCTCGCCGCGCCCGGCGAACAAGCCGCCGCGACGGTGGTCGCCCGCGACCCCCGCAGCATGCCCGAAGACATCGCACTGACGCAGCGCGAGCTCGACGTACTGGCCCTGATGGCGGAAGGTTCATCCAACAAGATGATCGCGCGTCAGCTCAACATCTCGGTGCATACCGTGAAATTCCATGTCGGGTCACTGCTCGACAAGTTGGATGCCACCGGCCGCACCGATGCGGTGGCGCATGCCGCGCGCCGCGGCGTGATCGAGCTCTAGGCCAGGCAGGGCGGGAAGCTCAGCCGGACCGTCAGGCCCGGCGCATTGTCATGCAGCGCGATCTCGGCGCCATGGAGGCGAGCAACCGCCGCGACCAGACTGAGGCCCAGGCCGTTGCCCGGGGTGTAGCGGCTCTGTTCGAGCCGGTAGAAGCGCTTGAACACGTGATCCCGCTCCTCAGTGGCAATGCCCGGACCATCGTCGGCGATTGCGATCATCGCGCCGTCGCCGGCGCTGCGGCAGGTGACGGTCACCTGTCCGCCCGCACGGCCGTGCTTGATCGCGTTGTCGACCAGGTTGGCAATGGCATCGAACAGCAGGTCGCGATCGCCGGTGATCGCCACCGCGTGGTCGCCGCCGAGGCTGAGACGGGCGGCAACCTGCTCGGCGGCGGCGTCGTAGAGCTCGACGACCTCACCTGCGATCTCTGCAAGGTCGAGCGCGCGAAAGGCGCTCTTGCGCGCGCGAGTCTCGATCTCCGAGATCCGCGTGATCGAGGCGAACATGCCGAGCACGGCGTCGAGATCGGCGATGGCGTCGCCGATCAGCGCCGCATCGGCCTCGCCATCGCGCGGAGCGTGATAGGCTTTTTCCAGCCGGCCGCGCATGCGGGTCAGCGGCGTACGCAAATCGTGGGCGACGCTATCGCTGACCTGCTTGACCTCACCCATCAGCGTCTCGATGCGATCGAGCATCTCGTTGAGGTTTTCGGCGACGCGATCCCATTCGTCGTGGCTGCCGCGCAAGGGGATGCGCTGGTCGAGGCCGGCAAGCATGATCGCGCGGCTGGCGGCATTGATCTCTTCGATCCGTCCCACGGTGCGCCGCGTCACCAGCACGGCCGCGAGGCCGGCCAGCACCACAAGCAGCACGGCAACCGCGATCATCGCAAGCTCGATCATGGCGGTGAAACCGTCGTGATCGCCGGCATCGCCGACACGGCTCCTCACATAAGCGAGCGTGCCGAGATAGACATAGGCCATGATCGCCGCGACGATCAGCCCGAACGCGGCGATCGCGATCAGCGCCAGCCGGAAGGTCGACGAAAGAAGCGTCTTAGCCAGGAGCACGGATGCAATATCCGATACCGCGGATGGTGTGGATCAGCGGATAGGCCTGGGCATCGTCGACCTTGCGACGGACGCGCCCGACATAAACGTCGATGATGTTGGTGGAGGGATCGAAATGCAGATCCCAGACATGCTGGAGCAGCATCGCGCGGGAGACGACGCGGCCCTCGTTGCGGACGAGATATTCGAGCAACTGAAACTCGCGCGGCAGCAGCGGAATTTTACGGCCGCGGCGGCTGGCATTGCGTGCGATCAGGTCGATGGCGAGATCGCCGACCCGCAAAAGCGTGTCCTTGGCGATGGTCTCACTGCGGCGGCCGAGGGCCTCGAGACGCGCAAGAAGTTCGACGAAGGAGAACGGCTTGACGAGGTAGTCATCGCCGCCGGCGCGCAGGCCGCGCACGCGATCGTCGACCTCGCCCAGCGCGGAGATGATCAGGAAGGGAGCAGCGATACCGTCGTCGCGCAATTGCCGCATTACGGTGATGCCGTCGATATCGGGCAGCATCCGGTCAATGGTGATCACGGCATAATCGCGCGCGGCGCCGTGGCTCAGGGCCTCGCGGCCGGTCGCGGCGAGATCGACATCATAGCCCGAAATCGTCAGCTCCTCGACGAGCTGGCCTGCGGTTTCCGGATCATCCTCAACGACCAGGATACGACGGTGATCTCCGGTCATGGCAAACTCCGCGCGACGATCGCCACCAGACTATCCCGTTCCGGGGCTGAGCGGAACTGCCCGGTGGCGAGCGCGACAATGGTGCGGTCCGGCGATGCTAGTACCAACTATCCCCGCACACATTGACCCATTGCCAGCCATAGGGCGTCCAGCTCCTGCGCCAGCAGCCGTCGTTGTAGCCGGCGTAGACAAAGGGGGCGCCGAAGACGGCAAAGCGGTGGAAACGGTGATGACGGAAGAAGAACGCGTGGCGGCCGATGAAAGGCCTGCCGTGCCAGCCGGAGCCGGCGAAGCGCGGCCCGATCGCCGCATGTGCGAAGCGGGCCCCACCGAAAGCCGGTCCGCCGAAATGAGCGAAGTGCGCGCCGCCGCCCATGCCGCCGACATGCATGCCGCCGCCGAAGCCGCCAGCGCGCATGCCGCCGCCGAAGCCGCCGCCGTGCATGCCGCCGCCACTGAAATGGCCACCACCACCGAAGCCGCCGTGACCGCCGCCGCCGCCTCCACCTCCACCTCCACCTCGGGCGAGCACGGGCGACGCGACCGCCAGCGCGGCAGCCATGGCCGCCGCGACGATGCCTGTGAGAAGCCTGTTGTTCATCTGAAGTCCTCCTTGTCGCAGCGAGGTCTCGCCGCTCCAGAGGATCAGATGAGGAAAATGCGCGCTCACCTTCAACTTACAAATGCGCCAGATTCTGACGCGGAAGTTAGGGTATCCGAGCTCTCTCACACCCTCGCCCCGTTCTTACGGGGAGAGGGTGGGGTGAGGGGCTGTTTCCACGAACACGATTTGGGTTGGAACTACGACACGCGGGAGTCGGATGGACGATTGACCCGGCCAAAAGCTTGCCCGGCCCCTGACCCGGAATCCGCGCTGCGCGCGAATTCCGACCTCTCCCCGCAAGGAGCGGGGAGAGGTTAAGAGTTCACGCGCGCTTGCCGTTGTTCTTCTCGGCAGCCTTGCGCAACGCCTCGGCGAGTGCACCACCGCCGCCGGAGGATTCCGGCTTGCGCGGCGCCGACGAGGTCATGCGGGTGGTGTTGCGCGAATTGTCGCGCTGCATGCCGGGTGCATCCTTTTTGTCCCCGACCTCATCGTCAAGCCGCAGCGTCAACGAGATGCGCTTGCGCGCGACCTCGAAGTCGAGCACCTTGACCTTGACGATATCGCCCGGCTTCACCACCTCGCGCGGATCCTTGATGTAGGTCCTGGACATCGCCGAAATGTGCACGAGCCCATCCTGGTGCACGCCGATATCGACGAAGGCGCCGAACGCCGCGACGTTGGTCACGGTGCCCTCGAGGATCATGCCCTTCTTGAGATGCTTGATCTCCTCGACGCCCTCCATGAACACCGCGGCCTTGAACGCCGGACGCGGATCGCGGCCCGGCTTTTCGAGTTCGCGCAGGATATCGGTGACGGTCGGCAGACCAAACGTCTCGTCGACGAAATCCTTGGGCTTCAGCGTACGCACGATTTCGGTGCTGCCGATCAGAGCCTTGATGTCGCTCTTGGTCGCGCTAAGGATACGGCGCACCACCGGATAGGATTCCGGATGCACGCCGGAGGCGTCGAGCGGGTCTTCGCCGCCGAGGATGCGCAGGAAGCCCGCGCACTGCTCGAACGCCTTCGGCCCCAGTCGCGGCACCTCCTTGAGCGCCTTGCGCGACTTGAACGGGCCGTTGGCGTCGCGATGCTGCACGATGCTTTGCGCGAGGCCGGAGCCGACGCCCGACACCCGGGCGAGCAGCGGCGCAGACGCCGTATTGACGTCGACACCGACCGCGTTGACGCAATCCTCGACCACGGCATCGAGCGACTTGGCGAGCTTGGCCTGACCGAGGTCGTGCTGATACTGGCCGACGCCAATCGCCTTGGGCTCGATCTTGACGAGTTCGGCGAGCGGATCCTGGAGCCGACGCGCGATCGAAACCGCACCGCGGAGGGTGACGTCCAGATCGGGCAATTCCTGCGACGCGAAGGCGGAGGCCGAATAGACCGACGCGCCGGCTTCCGACACCACGATCTTGGTCATCTTCAGCTCAGCCAGGCCCTTGACGAGATCGGCTGCCAGCTTGTCGGTCTCGCGCGAGGCGGTGCCGTTGCCGATCGCAATCAGCTCGACGCGATGCTTCAGCGCGAGCTTGCCGAGAATCGCAAGCGACTCGTTCCACTGCCGCTGCGGCTCGTGCGGATAGATCACGGCGGTGTCGACAACCTTGCCGGTGGCATCGATCACGGCGACCTTCACGCCGGTGCGGAAGCCGGGGTCGAGGCCCATGGTGACGCGGGTGCCGGCGGGCGCGGCCAGCAGGAGGTCGCGCAAATTGGAGGCGAACACGCGCACGGCCTCGGTCTCCGCCGCGTTCCACAGCCGCATGCGCAGGTCGATGTTGAGATGCACCTGGATCTTGGTGCGCCAGGCCCAGCGCACGGTGTCGATCAGCCAGCGATCGCCTGGCCGCTTGAGGTCGGCAATGCCGAACCGCTTCATGATCTTCAGCTCATAGGCGCCCGGCACGCCGGCCGGCGGCGCTTCGGCCTCGGCCTGGATCTGGAGGTCGAGGATCTCTTCCTTTTCGCCGCGGAACATCGCGAGGATGCGGTGCGACGGCAGTTTCGTCAGCGGCTCCGAGAATTCAAAATAGTCGGCGAACTTTTCGCCCTCGGTCTTCTTGCCCTCGCGCACCTTGGAGACCATGCGCGCATTGGTCCACACCTCTTCGCGCAATGCGCCGATCAGGTCGGCGTCCTCGTCGAAACGCTCGACCAGGATGGCGCGAGCGCCGTCGAGCGCAGCCGCGGCGTCCGCGACGCCCTTCTCGGCGTGGACGAAGGTCTCCGCCACCACCTTCGGATCGTTGGTGGGTTCAGCCATCAGCTGGTTGGCGAGCGGCTCGAGGCCGGCTTCCTTGGCGATCTCGGCTTTGGTGCGGCGCTTCGGCTTGAACGGCAGATAGATGTCTTCGAGGCGCGCCTTGCTGTCGGCGGCGAGGATGCTGGTCTCGAGCGCGGCATCGAGCTTGTCCTGCTCGCGGACCGACTCGAGGATGGCCCTGCGGCGATCTTCGAGCTCGCGCAGGTAGACCAGACGCTCCTCCAGCGTGCGCAATTGCGCGTCGTCGAGCGCACCGGTCGCTTCCTTACGATAGCGGGCGATGAAGGGAACCGTGGCGCCGCCGTCGAGCAGCGTCACCGTCGCCTCGACCTGCTCCGCTCGAACCCCGAGCTCCTGCGCAATTTTCTGGTTGATATTCGCCACGCGAGAATCCCTCTGTCCAAGCACGCAACGCGAACCGAAACCGGCCGCGGGACGCCGCTTATGGACCAACCGAGGTTGATTCATCAAGGTGCGGCGCGCAACCGTCGACAGAGGTTTTTTTTGCCGAAGCGATGCGATCTCGCCACAATCGTGGGGGTGTGGGCGCTTCCACTTGCCTCGACCAAGATGGCAGCCCCGTCATCCGGAGGTGCGAACCATGGGGTGCAACGCGCACCATGGTGAGCCTCGAAGGATGAACGGCCGGGTGCAGCCGGGCCGTCGCCCTTCGAGGCTCGCTGCTCGGTGCTGCGCACCGACCTGCTCGCGCCTCAGGGTGACGGTGACGAGTGAGGCTTCTGGCTTGACAGCCGCTCCAGTTCAGCGGCTGTTTTGTTCGCCGGACTCCTGAATCCACACGAGGACCACTATGCGTACCACATCGGTTGGCGTCATCAGGATCGCTACCAAGGGTCCCGGCGACGTCTCCGGGCTGATGGCCATGATCGGCTCCGGCGCGATTGACCCGGCGTCCATCCTGGCCATCCTCGGCAAGACCGAGGGCAATGGCGGTGTCAATGATTTTACCCGTGAGTACGCGGTCGCGGCGCTGTGCACAGCACTGGCGCCAGGGCTTGGCCTGTCGGCGGACGAGGTCGAGCAGCGCATCGCCTTTGTGATGTCCGGCGGCACCGAGGGCGTGCTCAGCCCGCATATCACGGTGTTCACGCGCGAAGAAGCCGAGGCACGGCCGGCAGACATCCCGGGCAAGCGCCTGAGCATCGGCATGGCGCATACAAGGGATTTCTTGCCCGAAGAGCTCGGACGCTTCGCGCAGATCGCAGAGACGGCCAACGCGGTCAACGCGGCCATGGAGGATGCCGGCATCGCCGATCCCGCCGACGTCCATTTCGTGCAGATCAAGTGCCCGCTGCTCACCAGCGATCGCGTCGAGGCCGCAGCGGCGCGCGGCAACAAGACGGTGACGACAAGCTCTTACAGCTCGATGGCTTATTCGCGCGGCGCCTCCGCGCTCGGGGTGGCGGTGGCGCTCGGCGAGGTCGCACCAGCGATCCACGACGAAGACGTGCTGCGGCGCTACGATCTGTTCTCGAACGTGGCCTCGACCTCGTCCGGGATCGAGCTGATGCATAATGTCGTCATCGTGCTCGGCAATTCAGCATCGTCCGCGAGCGAATTCGAGATCGGACACGCCGTGATGAGCGACGCCATCGACTCCGCAGCGGTGATGTCCGCGTTGAAGAGCGTCGGTCTCGGCATCGCGCCGCAGGCAAAAGCGGACCGCGAACTCGTCAATATCTTTGCCAAGGCCGAAGCCTCGCCGAACGGCAGCGTGCGCGGCTTTCGCCACACCATGCTGGAGGATACCGATATCAGTTCGACGCGCCACGCCCGTGCGGCCGTCGGCGGACTGATCGCCGGCCTTGCCGGCACAGGCGCGGTCTACGTCTCCGGCGGCGCCGAGCACCAGGGGCCTCCCGGCGGCGGCCCGGTTGCAGCGATCGCTAGGCTCTCGAATTGAGGCGGTGACCTCTCCGCCCGGCGCAACCCTGCCCCTCGCGCCGGCTCAGTTGATTCAGGCGGTGCCTTGCGAAAGGAAGGTAGCCACATCAAGAGGATCTGGGTTTCATGACTTTGCCGATGAGCTGGAATGAATGGGCACAGCACGACGGCGTCGGACTGGCGGCGCGCGTCCGCAAGGGCGAGCTGACTGCGAAGGATTTGGCGCGCCAGGCCGCCGCCGGCGTCGCCAAGGTCAACCCAACCCTGTCGGGCGTGGTCGAGCTGTTCGAGGACGTGATTGCCGATCCGGCCAAGGACGGCGCCAATCTCGGCGGCCCGTTCGCGGGCCTGCCCTTCCTGATGAAGGACCTTGGCCCGACCATGAAGGGGCGGCTCCAGGAGATGGGCTCGCTCTTGATGCGCGGCAATCGCGCCGCCGCCGATACCTTCCTGACCGGAAAGTTACGCCAGGCCGGACTGAACCTGATCGGCCGCACCACCACGCCGGAGTTCGGCGTGTGCAGCTCCGCTGACAATCCGGCCGTCTATGTCACGCGCAATCCGTGGAACACCGATTATACCACCTGCGGCTCCTCGGCGGGCAGCGCCGCGATGGTCGCGGCTGGCGTGGTTCCGATCGCGCATGCGACCGACGGCGGCGGCTCGATCCGCATTCCTGCCGGCGTCAACGGCAATATCGGCCTCAAGGTCTCGCGCGGCGTGTTCTCACTTGCTCCGCACATGTCCGACCTCACGGGTCTGGTCTCGATCCAGGGCTGCCAGTCACGCTCGGTGCGCGACACCGCCGCGTTCGTCGACCACGCCCGCGGGCCCGCGCCCGGCGAGTTCATGCCGTTCTGGACCACCGCGCAGCCCTATTCCGAAATGATCAAGCGCGATCCGGGCAAGCTTCGCATCGCGCTGTCGCACACATGGGGCGATTACACCGCAACCCCGCACATCGCCGCCGAGCTCGAGAAGACCGGCCGCTTCCTCGAAGGACTCGGCCATCACGTCGACTATGCGCTGCCCGAGCTCGACTTCCGCGCCGCCTTCGCGGCGCAGACCACCTGTTACATCAGCAATTTTGCCGTGGTGATCTCTAACATGCTCGCCGCGCGCGGGCTGGAGCGGCCGCCCGAGGAGCTGGTCGAGCCGGTCAACATCCGGATCTGGGAGGCCGGCCGACATACGAGCTTCGCCGAGCGGGCGAAGATGCAAGGCGTGTTCAACACGACCTCACGCGCCTTCGGCGGCTTCTTCGAACAATGGGACGTCATCCTCACACCGATTACCGCGCTACCGACGCCGAAGGTCGGCACGAAAGAATACCTCACCATCTCCGACAATCCGGACGTGCTCGACTGGTTCGGCAATCTCTGGCGTAACTTCGCCTTCACGCCGCTCGCCAATCTCTGCGGCATGCCGGCGATCTCGATGCCGATGGCGAGCAACGAGCATGGCCTGCCGCTCGGCATTCAGGCGCTTGCGAAGCAGGCCAATGACGGCCTGCTTCTGCAACTCGCCGCCCAGATCGAGCGCGCGCTCGACGGCAAGTGGAACGGCGGCAAGAAGCCGAAGGTGCATGTCGCACACGCGTGAGCGGCGATCGCATCGAGATGCGATCGCGTGCTGACAAGTTTAGTTTTTCACTGCCGGAATCTCTTCCGTCGGCTGCTGCCGGCCCTGCTGATACATCGCGAGCGCCTTGTCGAGCGCTTCGCGCAAGGCCAGCGCCGCGGCCACGCTGCAGCGCAGATGTGCGGTCTGGACCACGTCGACCCTGACGGCGGCGCCGACCGGCATCAGCAGGTTGGCGGCGAGCTCGATCTGGATCGCGCCGTTGTGGTGGCCGAAACAGGAGGCGCCGTCGAAATAGATGATCGGAGCCCGCTCGGAGCTCGAGCTCGAAATGGTGACAGGCCCCTCGGTGGTGACGGGCGTTTCGGGGTCGACCATGGGATACTCCTCGCGGGCAGTGGACGAACGCCCACCATCGTTGCTTCGGAGCGCGCTGTCGAGGCCAAACCGGCCCGGGTAGCCGCGCCGTACGCAAAGCAGGCGGGGTTTTGCGCAGCAGCGATCACTGGTCTAGAACATCACCATGTCAACGTCACAGACCACTGCGATTCCGTTCGAGGAACTCGCCGAGGCCGTCAAGGGCCGCCATTCCGATTACGGCCAGTTCAGCGGGCTTCGGCTCGATCGGTTCGCGCCTGGCGAAGCCTGGTCGAGCCTGCCCTACCGCCCCGTCTTCGTCGGCGACACCGAGACCGGCGTGCTGCATGGCGGCGTCGTCACCGCGATGCTGGACGAGAGTTGCGGCATGGCGGTGCAGCTCGCACTGGACGGCACCCGCGCGATCGCCACGCTCGACCTGCGCATCGACTATCAGAAGCCGGCGACGCCCGGTCTCGACATCAAGGCGCATTCGGTTTGCTACCGCACCACCCGCTCGATCGCCTTCGTGCGCTCCACGGCGTATCAGGAGTCCGAGGACGATCCGGTCGCGACCGCCACCGCCTGCTTCATGGTCGGCGCCAACCGCACCAACATGCTCGCGGACCGCGGGATGGATTCGCGCAGCTTCCCGACGCTGGAGGCGCCGGAGGATCCGGACGGCCCGTTCGCCAACAGCCCGTTCGCGCGCTGCCTCGGCATTCGCGTCAACGACGACGGCACGCTGACCATGCCATTCTCGCCGGTGATCATCGGCAATCCGATCCTGCCCGCGATCCATGGCGGCATGACCGGCGCCTTCCTCGAGACCACGGCGATCGTCGGCGTGAGGCGCGAGCTCGGGATCGCGGCGTTGCCGAAGCCGATCGGGCTGACCGTCAATTACCTGCGCTCCGGCCGCGCCCTCGACAGCTTTGCCAACGTCTCCATCGTGAAACAGGGCCGGCGTATCGTCGCCTTCGAGGCGCGGGCCTGGCAGGACGATCCGGACAAGCCGATCGCCTCCGCCTTCGGTCATCTCATGCTGCGCCCGACGCCTGGAAACCACGAGGAATAGGCGTATTTTACTTGACGGCCTGGGCATAGGACCCAACGATAGCGCGTTCCCGCGAGAGGTATTGGGTTGCGGCATCCGATCGACATCGTCGCCATGTTCGCCGCGCTGTGGCTGTTGGCGTCGATGGTGCTTGATGCCGTCACGCCGAAGGAGCTGACGGCCGTCCTGATCGCCATCGCGATCGGTCCCGCCATCATCATCACCGCCGTGTTCTACTATCTGCGCTGCCCGCGCACGGATTTCGCGGTGATGTTCGCAGCCCTTTGGCTGATCTCGGACATCGGCATTGCCCTCATCTCGCCGAAGCAACTGCCGCATTTCCTGATCGCGCTCGGCTTCGTGCCCGCCATGCTGATCGGCATCGTGCTGCACTGGCAGCGCTTCCGACGCCGGCACGAGCGGCTGCCAGTGCCCTCGGTGAAGCGGGGCTAGCGCGGCAACAAGTTCGTCTTCGCGAGATCGAGCACCTCGTCACCGCGGCCGTTCGCATCACGGCTTGTTTATTGCGGCTCAGTCCTGCGCAATCGCCCGATCATAGGCCGCGATTGTTGCCTTGGCACGGGTGGCGACATCCCCCGCCGTCATGCCGGGCTTGTAGAGGCTGGAGCCGAGCCCGAACGCCGTCACGCCGCCCTTGATGTACTCGGCAAAATTCTGGTCGGACACGCCACCGACGGCTGCGATCATGACGCCGGCCGGCAACACGGCGCGGATCGCGGCGATGCCGGACGCACCAAGCACGCTCGCCGGAAAGAATTTCAGGCTTGACGCGCCGGAGCGCGCCGCAAGCAGCGCTTCGGTCGGCGAGAACACGCCGGGCATCGTGACCATGCCGTGCTGATGCGCGCGCGCCAGCACGCCGGTGTCGACATTCGGCGACACCATCAGCTTGCCGCCGACGTCGTTGAGACGATCGACATCCGCAGTGGTCAGCACCGTGCCGGCCCCAATCAGCACGCTGGCCGGCGCCTGTTTCACGGCTGCTGCGATGGAGCGGAACGGATCTGGCGAGTTCAGCGGGATCTCGATTGCGGTCATGCCGGCCTCGATCAGCACGCCGACGATGGCCTCGGTCTCCTCCGGTTTCACACCGCGCAGGATCGCCACCAACGGACGCTTCATCGGCGGAAAGGGAATGCTCATCTCGAGGCTCCTTCTACTTGGTCCAGATCGACGCAGCCGCCATGGACAGGCCACGGCGGACCGCTTCATCCGCATCGACCGACGTCACAGCGACCGACAGCGCCTCGAAGGCGTGCCGGTACAGCATCGCGAGCCGCCCCGATGCAATCAAGGTCATGCCGGATTTCGGTACGGTGCCGGAGAGCCCGGCCGCCAGCTCGACGCCGATCAACGTGCCCGACAGCGTCTCACGGGCCTCGGCCGGCGTGCCGCCGAACAGAAGCTGGCGCGATCGCGCGCCGAACAGGAGATTGGCCGTGAACGCAGGCGCGTTGAATGCAGCGATCACCGCCGCCTTGAAGCTCGCGACATCTTCGGCATCATCGGCCCCGGCCACCGCCAGCGACAGAATCGTCTCGCGCGAGACCACACTGAAGAGCTCGCCGGTCATGAAGGTGGAAAAATGCGCGACCGTGCCGTCCTTCACATGGACCCATTTCGAATGGGTCCCGGGCATGCAGACCAGCGCCTCGCCTGCGGCATCGAGACCGAGCGTGCCGACCAATTGGGTCTCCTCGCCGCGCATCACGTCCGGCGCGTTCGCGTCGCGTTGTGCAATACCCGGCAGGATGCGGATATCGCGCGTCTGACCCGGCACGCGCGCGGCCTGCTTGAGGACGGCGGAGAGCGGCGCCGGCGTGTCAACATAGCCGGCCTCGACCCAGCCGGTGCGGGCGCCGGCCATGCCGCAGACGAGTACGGGCAGATGATCCGGCGCTTCGACGGCGGCAAGATGCGATTGCAGCACGCCGGCAAAGCCGGCCTTGGCCGCAGCCAGCATCCCCTCATCACTGCGTCGCTCGGCCAGTACACGGCCGGTGCGATCAACCAGCCACAGGCGAAAACTGCTGGTGCCCCAGTCCACCGCGACATAGGCGGGTTCGGTCATCTCGAAACTGTCCTCGTCTCATCGGCAAGACACCGTCTCGCGACAATGAGACGAGGCCTCGCAAATCGTCCCCGGGATATCGGCTATTGCCGCCGCAAACCAGCGTTTTTTCGCCGGTCGCGGGCCGCCGCCGCACTGGCACACCGCTTGCTCAAATCTCTCCGCTCACGTCCGTGAACCGCGCAGCAAGACGCGTCAACATCAGATGAGGAAACCATGGAGATCGGCTATTTCACGATGCCTTCGCACCCGCCGGAGTGCGGCCTGAAGGAAGGACAGGATTGGGACCTGCAAGTGATGCGCTGGCTCGACGAGCTCGGCTATCAGGAGGCCTGGGTCGGCGAGCACCACACCGCGCCTTGGGAACCCAATCCCACGCCGGACCTCCTGATCGCACAGGCGCTGATGCAGACCAAGACATTGCGCATCGGCCCGGGCGGGTTCCTGCTGCCCTATCACCACCCGGCCGAGCTCGCCAACCGCGTCGCGATGCTCGATCACCTCTCCGAGGGCCGGCTCAATTTCGGCGTCGCGGCCTCGGGCCTGCCGAGCGACTGGGCGATGTTCAACGTCGACGGCATGAGCGGGCAGAACCGCGACATGACGCGCGAGGCGCTTGAGATCATCCTGAAGCTTTGGTCCGATCCCGCGCCCTTCACCTACAAGGGCAAGTACTGGACCGTGACCAAGCCTGATACGATGTTCGACTTCCTCAAGCCGCACATCAAGCCGCTGCAGGCGCCGCATCCGCCGATCGGCGTCGCCGGGCTGTCCAAGAACTCGGACACGCTGAAGCTTGCGGGCGAACGCGGCTTCATCCCGATGAGCCTCAACCTCAACCCGGCCTATGTCGGCAGCCATTGGGATTCGGTCGAGATCGGCGCCGCCAAGACCGGACGCAAGCCGAACCGGCAGGACTGGCGGCTGGTGCGCGAGGTGTTCGTCGCCGATACCGACGAAGAAGCATGGAAGCTCTCGACCGGCGACATGATGGGCCGGATGATGAGCGAATATTTCCTGCCGTTGCTCGGCCATTTCGGCTTCAAGGACTATCTGAAGCACGCACCCGACGTGCCCGATAGCGACGTCACCGTCGAATATTGCGCCAAGCGGAACTGGATTGTCGGCTCGCCCGCGACCGTCGCCGAGAAGATCGAGAAGATCTACGACGAGGTCGGCGGCTTCGGCGTGCTGCTGGTTTTCGGCTTCGACTACAAGCACAAGGCGGAAGCCTGGCACCACTCGCTGTCGCTGCTCAAGAACGAGGTGATGCCGCGCCTGAAGCATCTCGGCTCCGCGCGCAAGGCGGCTTGACCGGAGGCGGGTGCGGCGCGATCGTGCCGCACCCGCACTCGTTTCGGAGATTTCGGCGTGAGCGTCGATGCGAAGGATTTCAAGCAGGCAATGCGCCAATGCGCCGGCGCGGTCGCCCTGGTCACGGTGGGCGCCGAGCACGGCAAGCGCACCGGACTGACGGTAACATCGGCCTGCTCGCTGTCGGACAATCCGCCGTCACTGATCGTCTGCGTCAACCGCAACGCCAGCGCGCACGCGCGGATCCGCGAGGAAGGCGCCTTCGCAATCAACTTCCTGCACGAGGATCATGCGCTGCTCGCGCTCACCTTCAGCGGCCAGAAGGGTGTCAATGGCGACGACCGCTTTGGGTTCGGGCAATGGACGCGCGGCGTAACCGGCGCGCCGGTGTTGAGCGATGCGGTGGCCGCATTCGACTGCGTGCTGACGCAGGAGTTCGAGACCAAGACGCATTCGATCTTCGTCGGCGAGGTGCGCGGCGTGTCGCATTCGGACGGGGTCGCGCCGCTGGTCTACCTGCGCAGCAGCTTCCACGTCCCTCACGAAATCCGCGGCACCGTCACCGTCGGCGATCTCGACTCGCGGCACCTGAGCTGGAGCGATTTTTCGTAAGGGCGCAACAAGTTCGGTGCGCCCTTCCTTCTCCCCTTGTGGGAGAAGGTGGCGCGAAGCGCCGGATGAGGGGTCTGCTTCAGCGAATTCAACAGCAACAGAATCGCGCGGCGAGAGAACCCCTCACCCGTCTCACCGCTTCGCGGCGAGCCACCCTCTCCCACAAGGGGAGAGGGGAAGAAAGCGCACCGCTTTGCAAATTGTCTGTCGCTACTGCGCCGTCTCGATCTTCAGCTGCTTGATCTTGCGATAGAGCGTCGCACGACTGAGCTTCAGCGCGCGCGCCGCTTCGCTCACGCGGCCATCGTGCTTGCGCAACGCCTCGACGATCGTCGTGCGCTCAGCTGCCGCCAAATCCGACTCTGCCGCACGGCCGCCAAACGGCGGCAGATCGAGATCGGCGTCGGTGATCAGACCATCCTCCGCCGTGCAGCCAGCGAGCCGCAGCACGTGGCGGAGCTGGCGCATGTTGCCGGGGAACGGATAGGCCGAGAGCAACGACCAGGCCTCATCCGAGAGGCGGCAGTCCGGCGCTTCCTCGCGCGCGATCTGGCGGATGATAACGTCTCTGTCGGCGCGCTCACGCAACGCCGGCAATCGCACCTCCATGCCACGCAGGCGAAAGTAGAGGTCGGGGCGGAAGGCGCCCTGTTCCGCCATGCGGCCGAGATCGCGGTGGGTGGCGCTGATCAGGCGGATGTCGACGGGCACCGGTTTCAGCGCGCCGAGCGGCCAGACCTCGCGATTCTCCAGCACGCGCAGCAACCGCGTCTGCAACGCAATCGGCATGTCGCCGATCTCGTCCAGGAACAACGTGCCGCCGTCGGCCTGCACGATCAGGCCTTTCGAGCCGTCGCGCCGTGCGCCGGTGAAGGCGCCGGCCTCGTAGCCGAACAGCTCGGCATCGATCAGACTTTCCGGCATCGCCGCGCAGTTCAGCGCGACGTAGTGGTTACGCGCACGATTGCTCGCAGCGTGAATGGCGCGCGCGAACACGTCCTTGCCGACGCCGGTCTCGCCATGCAGCAGCACCGGCAGATTGTGATCGCCGATGCTTTTCAGTCGTTTGACGCTTTTGACCAGGCCGGGATCGCGGCCGGCGAGCCGAGAAAGCGCATCGAAGCGGTCCACAGGGATGTCATGACGCTGCATGGGCGGCCGTGCCCGCCGCGGCGGCACGACATGCCCGCGCCCCAATGGACTGCCATCGGCCCGGCGCAGTTCGATGATGTCGTCCGCATTGCGCGCGGGATGATCGAACTTGATGTAGCGCGACAGATCGATGCCGGATGCGATCATACCGTCGGTGAGACCCAGCAGGGCACGCGCGGAACGGCAGGCGCCGACGATGCGGCGATCGTCGTCGTAGGCGAGCAGGCCGCTGCCGCCGTCCCCCGGCACGGACGCGATCCAGGCGTTACGGAAACGGTCGCGAAAGATCACGTCCTCCATCCGCCGCGCCGCTTGCATGGTCACGGCCAGCGCAAGCTGATGCGCGGTGCGGCTGAGATCATCACGGCAGGACGTGATGTTGACGGCGCCGGCGAGGCGGCCGGCCTCGTCGAACAACGGCGTCACAGCGCAGGAGAACATGTGCCATTGCGCACGAAAATGCTCGTCGCGATGAACCAGGATCGGCTTCTGCTCGGCAAGCGCGGTGCCGAGCCCGTTGGTCCCCTCGAACGTTTCAGCGAAATTCGAGCCGGTGTAGATCTTCCAGTCCATGAACATCTTGGCGTCGGCTTCGCCGGGCAGACGGCTGAACAGCATGGTCGCGTTCGCATCCGCCAGGTTGACACAATAGCCGGCGTCACGCAGCACGCGGGCGAGATCGTCGAGCTCGGGTGTGAGGAGACGGATCGTCTGCTCCAGCGGCTCGGCCACGTGGCGGATCTCGGCCTCGGTCAGCGTCTGTGGCGGCCCTTGACGGGCAGGGTCGAGCTTGTGGCTGATCAGACAGCGCCGCCAGGAATTGGCAATGCGCGAAGAGGCATCGACGTCGGCCACATGATTGGCGACGGACAAGACACGGGCGACATGGTTCGAGGCCGAAAGGCTGGCCATCGCGGACGCCTCCACCCTGTATTATTGTGCAAAGTCTGGCACCACAGGCGGGGATGTCAATCGGGAACCGGGACGGGAGGACTCAGCTAGAATTGCTGCACCGCCCTCACCATGTGTCGATACACGGCCGCTTCTTCGCGGTCCTCATCGGCGGCTTTGGCACGGACCTCAAGCCCGCCATGATCCAGCGCCGCGTCTCGGCGGGATCGATGACGTTGTCGATCTCGAACACGGACGCGATCGAGACCGCCTTGCCGTTGGCGTAGAGCTCGGCGACCTTGTTGCGGTAGTAGGTCTCGCGTTCGACGGGATCGGCGATCGCCTCCATCTCCTTGCGGAAGCCAAGGCGAACATAGCCTTCGAGCCCCATGCCGCCGAACTCGCCGGTCGGCCAGGCGGCGGTGAAGAACGAGGCGTGGAATCCGCCGCCGATCATCGACTGCGCGCCCAGCCCATAGCCCTTGCGCAGCACGATGCCGAACAGCGGCACCGTGAGGCTCGCGCCCGTCACGAACATCCGCGAGACATGGCGCACGATTGCGGTCTTTTCTGCTTCCGGCCCCACCATGAAGCCGGGTGTGTCACAGAGCGAGACGATCGGGATATCGAAGGCGTCGCAGAGCTGGAGAAAGCGCGCGGCCTTGTCGCCGGCATCGGCATCGATGGCGCCGCCGAGGTGACGCGGATTGTTGGCGATCAGCCCGAACGGCTTGCCCTCGATGCGGATCAGCGCGGTGATCATGCCGACGCCGTAGTCGCGGCGTAGCTCCAGCACGGAATCCGTGTCCGCGACCAGATCGATCAGGCTGCGGATGTCGTAGACGCGCAGGCGGTTCTCAGGGATGGCACGGCGCAGCAGGCGCTGGTCGGCAGCCTGCCACTCCGACACCGCACCCTGGAAATAGGACAAATATTTCCGCGCGACCCGCGTCGCCTCCTCCTCGTCCTCGACGAGGATGTCGATCACCCCGTTCGGGGACTGGAACGAGACCGGACCGACCTCGGCCGGATGATAGACCCCGAGTCCGCCGCCCTCGATCATGGCAGGGCCGCCCATGCCGATCGACGCGTTCCTGGTGGCGATGATGACATCGCAACAGCCAAGCATCGCGGCATTGCCGGCGAAGCAATAGCCGGAGACGACACCGATCACGGGCACGAGACCGGAGAGCCTTGCGAACTGCACGAAGGACGGGCCGTCCAGACCGGTCATGCCGAGCCGGTCGGTGTCGCCGGGACGACCGCCGCCGCCTTCGGCGTAAAACACCAGCGGCACGCGCCAGTCTTCCGCAAGCGTCAGCATGCGGTCGATCTTCTTGTGGTTCATGTGGCCCTGCGTGCCCGCGAGCACGGTGTAGTCGTAAGCCACCACGATGCAACGCCCACCCTCGGCACCGAACTTGTCGGCATTCACCGTGGCAACGCCCATGACGAGGCCGTCCGCCGGCGTGTTCTTGATGAGGTCGTCGAGCTTGCGCCGGCGGCGCTGCGCCGCGATCGCGAGGCTGCCATATTCCATGAACGAGCCGGCATCGACGAGCTGCGCGACATTCTCGCGCGCAGTGCGCTGGTTGGTGTTGCGGCGCCGCTCGACCGACGCCGGCCGGTTCGCATCGAGCGTGTTGGCCTGGCGCGCGATCAGCTCGGCGAGGTCGGGACGGATGTGATCGAGGTCGACATCGGCTTCCGCCGCCGACGCGTCGGCGGCGACGTCCAGCGGCTCCAGATAAAGTATCGGCTCGCCATGCATCAGCGTGGCACCGTCGCCCGCGAGAAGCTTCGTGACGCGGCCGCCCTGCTCGGCCATGACCAGATGTTCCATCTTCATGGACTCGATCACGGCGAGCTGCTGGCCAGGGCGCACGATCTCGCCCTCCTTCACCTGAATGGTGACGATGGTGCCCTGCAGGGGCGCTGCGACCATCACGGCACCCTCGGGCACCTGCTGCGCGATGTGCGCCTCGGCGGCAGCGCTCCCGCTTCGTTCCGTCGGGGCGAAGTAGAGCGGCTTGGCCGCCCCATCCGCCGCCTCCACGAGCTTGACGATATTGCGGTCGATGAAGTCGGTCGCAATGCGATTGGTCCTGAAATCGGGATGGGCGAGCACCGCCTGGAGAAAGTCGATGTTGGTGAGGACGCCATCGATCCGAAATTCGCGCAACGCGCGCGAGGCCTTGGCGACGACGTCGTGCCAGGCTTCACCCGGCGTATGCACGATGACCTTGGCGAGCAGCGAATCGAAGGCGGCGCTGGTCTTGTATCCGGCATAGCCGAAACTATCGACGCGGATACCGGGCCCTGACGGCGGCTCGAACACGGCCACCACTCCGCCGGTCGGATGGGTCGTGCCGGTCTCGTCCAGCGTTTCCATGTTGACGCGAAGCTGCATGGCATAGCCGCGCGGCTTCGGAATTGCGCTTTGCGCCAGACCGAGCGCGGCCAGCGAGCTGCCTGCGGCGACCGCGAGCTGGGCGAGCACGAGGTCGAGCCCGAGCACCTCTTCCGTCACGGTATGCTCGACCTGGAGCCGCGGATTGGCCTCGATGAAGGCGAAGCTGTCGTCAGCGCCGCCGTCGACCAGGAACTCGAACGTGCCGAGATTGTCGTAAGAGGCCGCCGCCGCGAGCTGTTTCGCCGCCTCGATGATCCGCCCGCGCAACGCATCGCCCAGCGAAGGGCTCGGCGCCACCTCGATCAGCTTCTGGTGGCGGCGCTGGATGGTGCATTCGCGTTCCCAGAGATGAGAGATCGCGCCGTGCCGGTCGCCGATGATCTGCACCTCGATATGGCGCGCTTGCCGGATCAGCCGTTCGGCATAAACGCCGTCGAAGCCGAACGCCGCCTTGGCCTCGGACTGGCAGCGCGCATAAGCCTCCGCGAGATCGGTGGCGTTTTCCACCACGCGCATGCCGCGGCCGCCACCGCCGGCCATCGCCTTGATCATGATGGCAGCGTTGCTGCCGAGCGAAGTGAAGAACGCCGTGATCTCCTCCAGCGACGAGGGGCCGCTGGTTCCGGCAATGATGGGCACGCCGCAACGTTTGGCGAGCTGGCGCGCCGCGACCTTGTCGCCGAACAGTTCAAGTGCCGCGATCTTCGGCCCGACGAAGGCGATGCCGGCGTCGGCGCAGGCCTTCGCGAACGCGGCGTTCTCGCTGAGGAAGCCATAGCCGGGATGAACGGCGTCGCAGCCGGCGCCTTTCGCCGCCTTCACCACGGCGTCGATGTCGAGATAGGCGCGGGCGCCGCGGCCGGGGATTTCGACGGCCTCATCGGCAGCGCGCACGTGCAGCGAAAGCGCGTCATCGGCCGGATGGATCGCAACCGTTGCAATCCCGGCATCGGCCGCCGCGCGCGCGATGCGGATGGCGATCTCGCCGCGGTTGGCGATCAGCAGCTTCTTGAATGACATGCAGCGCTCTCCGTGGCCCCGTAGCCAGGCGCGGGGCGGCAGGTTCGATGATCCTGCTTCTTCACTTTAGCCGCGATCGTCAAGGGAGAGGAAGCGGTCGCAACGACCGCTCCCGCGGGCCGGAATATCAGTCGGCCAATGGCGCTTCGATCAGCCGGATAATCCGCCGTACGGCAGCCCGCGCGGCGGGTACTAGGCCGCCCGTACCCCCGCAACGAAGGTGCTGACCTCGTCCTGCAGCGATTGCAGCTTGTGCGTCAGCCGGCCGCTCGATTGCAGCACCACGCCCGCGGCCCGGCCGGTTTCGGCCGTCGCATCGGTGACCCCCGAGATATTCTGCGAGACCTGGTCGGTGCCGGAGGCCGCCTCCTGCACGCTATGAGCGATGGCCTGCGTGGCGGCGCCCTGCTCCTCGACCGCAGCTGCGATCGACGAGGAGATCTCGTTGACCTCCATGATGGTGCTGCGGATGCTCTCGATGTTGCGGACGACCTGGTTGGTCTCGGTCTGGATCGCCGAAATCTGCGCACCGATCTCTTCGGTCGCCTTGGCGGTCTGGCTCGCCAGCGACTTCACTTCGCTCGCGACCACCGCAAATCCCCGACCGGCTTCGCCCGCACGCGCCGCCTCGATGGTGGCGTTGAGCGCGAGCAGGTTGGTCTGGGAGGCGATCTGGTTGATGAGGTCGATGACCTCGCCGATCTTGTGCGCGGCCGCAGCCAGGCCCTGCACGGTGTCGTTGGTGCGCTGACCGTCGGCGGCCGCCTTGTCGGCCACGGCTGCGGCCTGCGCAACGCGCTGACTGATCTCGGAGATCGAGGATGACAACTCGCCGGCGGCCGAGGCTACGGTCTGCACGTTGCTGGACGCCTGCTGGCACGCGGTGGCGACAAAGCTTGCGCGGTCGGTCGCCTTGTTCGCGGTCTCCGACATGCCTTGCGCCGCCTGTTGCATCTCGCGCGCCTCGTTGAAGACGTCGCGAACCACGGCCTGGACGCTCGCCTCGAATCGGCCGGCGAGATCGGCCATCGTCTTGCGCTTCTCCTCGTCGGCCTTGCGTTTCAGCGCGTCCTGCTCGGTATGCATCTGGCGCACCGCCGACGCGTTGTCCTTGAACACGGCAAGCGCCTTGGCGAGCCCGCCGATCTCGCCACGGCGATCTGTATAGGGCACGTCGAACGCGCTGTCGCCGGCGGCGAGACGCTCGGTCAGCGCGGTGATGTTGGCGAGCGGCCGGGTGACGCTGCGGCCGATCACGAAGGAGCAGCCGAGCACGAGCACGAACACCCCAAGGCACACCAGCGCGAAGGTCATCGCATCCTGGCGGAACACGGCATCGACGTCGTCGAGATAGATGCCGGTGCCGATCAGCCAACCCCAGGGGGCAAAGCCCTTCACGTATGAGATCTTGGCTACCGGCTGCTCGAAGCCAGGCTTCGGCCACAGATAGCTGTAGAAGCCCGCGCCCTGCTTGTTGACGACGTCGACGAACCCGGCGAACAGGCGGTTGCCGGTGGGGTCCTTCATGTCGGAGAGATCCTTGCCGTCAAGCTCGGGCTTGATCGGATGCATGATCATCTTCGCGGCCATGTCGTTGATCCAGAAATACTCGACCTTGTCGTAGCGCAGGCTCTTGATCTCGGCCATCGCGGCGGCCTGGGCCTGCTCGCGCGTGAGCTTTCCTTCGCTTTCCAGCTTCTGGTAATGGGCGAGAATGCCGTAGCCGACGTCGACCATATGCTGCGTCTTGGCCTGGCGATCGGCGACCATCTGCGTACGCAGCGTCGAAAGCGCGATCGGCGCCAGCGCGATCATGCCGAGGAGGCTGATCGCAACGATCAGGACCAGCTTGAAACTGATGCGGGAAAAAACCATCGGTGCTCGCATGAATTGGCAATGCAGATATGCCAGATTATCCCGAACGCCTTAGCAAAGGCTTAAGCATTCGGGTTCCCGAAAACATCGGCCGAATTGCGCGACGAGGCGAGCCTTCCAAGATTGACCCGACGCCGTGCGCAAATGTGACGCCGTGGCCTGGCATTATTCCGTGTCCGCCCCCCCTTGAGAATTGACCGCTGCAAGGGTCTGATGGGCTACCGAGTAAACCTCCGCCGAGCCGAACCCGGGACCTGAACGGCATGACCATGTCGGTCGAGCAATTGTGGAACCTGCCGGAAACGGCGCTGGTCAGCGCCTATGCGGAGGTGCGACGCCGCTACGCGGAGAAGAAGTTCGAACGCGATACCCAGCGGGCGCGCCTCGAATGGATGCGCGCAAAACTGTTCGTCAACACGCCCGGCATCGTCACCGAGCGCAAGATGGCAGTCGACGTCTCCGAGGAGCTGGCGCGCAAGGGCCAGGAGGTGCGCGAGATGACGCGCGATCTGGACATGCTCAAGATCGAGGTCGACGTGATCGACACGATGATCCGGCTGCACAGCGCGCACGGCACTCCGCCGGTCCATGCGGAAGAGACCGCCGAGAAGCCGGCCGAGCCGGAGGGGGAGTGAGATGGCTGCATTCCGGGGAAGCTGCCTGTGCGGCGAGGTTGCATTCGAGATCGTGGGTCCGTTTGACCGCTTCCTCAACTGCCATTGCTCGCGGTGCCGCAAGGCGACCGGGACGGCCCATTCCTGCGAAGTGATCGTGAAGGCAGAGGCACTGCGCTGGCACCGCGGCGAAGCATCCGTCGTGCGCTTCGACTTGCCCAATGCGCGAAGCTTTGCGACCGCGTTCTGCAAGATCTGCGGCAGCCCGATGCCCCACCTGACCCGTAGCGGGCGCGAGGCGATCATCCATGCCGGAGCGTTCGACGAGCCGCTGACCGCGGCACCGGACCGGCACGTGCACTGGACGTCTCGTGCGGCGTGGTATGTGCACGGAGACGGATTGCCGGCGGAGGATTGAAGCCTCGCGCGATTTGAGCGGGCACGTCGGCGTTTGGCGCGAACTGCGCTACCCATCCGCAACGCAGGCCGCCATGATCGCATCGAGCTCGGCCTTCGAGAGCACCCCGAGCTCGGCGATGAAGACGATCCGCGCGCGTGGCACGCCCGCTGCCGGCGCTTCGCCCGGCGCCAGCGTGGCGCGGCCGCCGGCGAATTGAAATACCGTCAGGTGCCCGGGCTGCTCGACCGTCTCGAACAGGCCCTTGGCACGCGCCAGTCTTGGCGCCAGCCGGCCGATGGCCTGCTGCAAGCGCGGCAGCGAAATGGGCCGCTCCGACGTCCAGCTCAGCGTCTCGAAGCGCTCCTCTGCCGGCCGTTTCGGTCCCGACTCGCGCGGCAAGGGGACGCGATCGACATTGGCGGGAAACAGCAGCGCGGAAGGAATCGCGCCGTGTTTCGCGTCGATGACCACGGCAGGGACGCGCAGTGCGCGGATGGAATCGCGCATCCGGGCACCCGCGCCCTCGTCCGCCAGATCCAGCTTGCTCAGCGCCACGATATCGGCGACGCGCAACTGCGAGCGCATCAGCGCGTCATCCAGCGCGGCCGGCCGCGTTGCCGCGTCGATCACGCAGAGCACCGTCTCCAGCGGCGCCTCGCGCAGGATCACCGGGTCCATCAGGTTGCGCACGATGTCCGCGGGATCGGCGACGCCGCTGGTTTCAATGACGATGTACTCCGGCTTCGGATCACGCCGTAGTAGCGTCGAGAGCGTGCGCAAGAGATCGCCTTCGAGCGAGCAGCAGATACAGCCGTTGCTGAGGCTCACCACGCCGTCGCTCGCCCCCGCGATCAGCTCGGCATCGATGTTGATCGCGCCGAAATCGTTGACCACGGCAGCAATCCGCCGTCCCTCGGCATGCGCCAGCAGATGGTTCACGACCGTCGTCTTGCCCGCCCCCAAAAAGCCCGTCACCAGGAGAATGGGGACCGGCATGGTTCAGCTCTCGACAACGGGCCGGCGCACCGGCTTTCCGGGCCGCGCCGCGGCGTCCAGCACGCCGTCGCTGATCAAGGGCTCGCCGCTCACCACCAGATGCCGCACGCCTTCCGACGGACGGTTCATCGCCGTGAACGTGGCGCGATCGCTGAGCTTCTCGTAATCGAACACGACGATGTCGGCGTCGGCGCCTTGCGCGAGCCTGCCTTTGGCGCGCATCGCGGGTGTGCTTTGCGACAGGATCTCCGCCGGGATCAGCGCGCATTTGCGAATGCCTTCCAGCAGCGACACGGCTTTGCGCTCGCGGATCCATTCGCGGATGAATTTTGTGAAGCAGCCGGCCGAGCGCGGATGCGAGGTGGCATCGTCCGGCAACGGCCAGGAATCGCCGGTGTAGGTCTTGCCGTCCGACGTCGTCCATGGCATTGCGTCGGACGCAATCGCGCCGCCTGGATAGAGCACGGACATGTCAAGGAGGTCGCGGTGATGCGCATTGTTCTCGGTGTCGAGGATGTGCCACAGCACCAGCGAGGACGGCTCTTCGGCCTGCGCCTTCAGGAGCTCCTCGCGATCGCTAAAGCGATGGCCGTCGGTGACGCGCTGCACGGAATCGTAACCGGTGCCGTTGCGCTCGACGAACTCCGGATCGCTGAAGAAGGCAGCCGCCAGCACGGTCGAGCCGGTGCCGTAGGGATAGGCCTCGACCGTAATGGGCAAGCCTTGCGCCTGCGCCTTCGCGATCAGCACACGGCAGCGCTCGACGTCGGTCTTGCTCGACGAGTTGAAATGGCAGATGTGCATGTGGGCGCCAGTGGCGCCGGCATAACCGATGAGGCGGATATAGGCCTCCGCCGCGCTCTCGGGATCGACGCGCGACATGTAGGCAACGTGGGTGAAGGTCGGCACGTCCTTCGCCGCGGCGAGCTGGCAGATCGCCGTCAGCTCCTGCACGCCGGCGCCCGGCGCATAGGCGTTGAGGATGCCGATGCCGATGCCGCCCTCGTTCAGGCCGCGCGCAAGGCGCTCGAGAATGCCGGCGACTTCGGCATCGTTCGCCACATTGTCCATCCAGCGGCGATCGCGCATCGCGTTGCCGAACGCCTCGAGCGAGCTTTCAGCATTGGATCCGGTCATCGCGCCGATGCGCGCAAACGCCCAGTTGGTAGCGGCACCATAGTTCAGCCCGCGGCCGCGCCTCGCCTGGCGCTCATACCAGGAGGCGACCGGCAGCACGCCGGCCTCAAGATCGAGCGTCGTCGTCACGCCGTCGAACGCCTGCATGCGGTCGGCCGGGAGCGATTGGCCATGTGCATGCAGATCGATGAAGCCGGGCGCGACCACGAGCCCGGTGGCGTCGATCACCCGCTCGGCGCCGCCGAGCGAGGAGCCGACGGCGGCAATCTTGCCGTCCACGACCGCGACATCGCCAACTGCGTCCATTCCGCTCGCGGGATCCACCACCCGGCCGCCAGAGATCACCAAGCCGCCCATGTGGTCACTCCGAAAAGCTGATGCCAACACCTCCGAACGCCGGCAGCAGCTTCGCAGGCGGGTTCGGTCGCATAGAGGCAGATTCTGGCAATAACGACCACCTCCGCGGATGCCGATGCAGCATGCTTGCGCGAGAGGTCCGGGCCGGGCAGCCAGCCACGGTGCAATGGCCAGTTGCAGCTTCGGTTGGATGTGGCAAGAATTGGCTCTCAGTGAGCGGCGGCGGTGAGCATTCGAACGTCATGTCGTGGCCGCAAAGTTGCTTTTGACTCGGTTCGCTGGAGGTCCCGATCGTGAATTCGCACAAGGTCGGACGAAACGATCCCTGCCCTTGCGGCAGCGGCAAGAAATTCAAGAAGTGCTGCCTTGACTCGCAAAGGCTGGACGAGCCGTCGGCCGGACGGCTCCAAGCCGTTGCCGAGGATTTTGTCCCCTCAGCGTTCGAGGAAACCGAAGGGGATATCCTGGAGGAAGGGGATATCCTCGAGTATGATCCGTTCGTGGAGCCGGACCCGGATCAGTGGCTCGCGATGGACGAGCAGGACCGTATCGATGCCGTGGCGGATTACCATCGCCGCGCCCGCATTCACGTTGCACGGGCGGAACTGCACGCTACCTTTCACGCCATCGTCGAGAACCAGATTGCCGATGCCAAGTTGCCGGTGCGAAGCACGGTGGAGCGACTGATGGCGGAGGGGCTTGATCGACATGAAGCCGTTCATGCGGTCGGCTCCGTGCTCGCCGGACACATGCACGACCTCATGACGAACTTCAGTGCGGGCGACGCGACCTCCAAGACCAAGTCCAGCGAGGATCCGAATGTGGCTTATTACGCCGAGCTGGAGGCTCTGACTGCCGAACAGTGGCTTCAGTCCGGCTGAGCCGCGCGGGCGACGCGTTGTCGAAATTGGCGCTCCCTAGGGGAATCGAACCCCTGTTTCAGCCTTGAGAGGGCCACAAAATGAGCCCTTCTCCGTTCGTCACCGTTCGCTGACGTCCAACAATTTCAATAGCTTAAATGGCAACGGTCCGGTACTGTTCGTCGACGTACAGGGATTTATATTCAACGGATATTCAACGCAAACCGACCAACGCTATGTCGAAGACACTCGCCGAGGCTCAAGTTACGACTGCTAAAGCACGCTCCAGGCTCGAACATGGCGTGCATTGGCGGCGCCTCGATGCGGAAGCGCATCTAGGTTATCGCAAAGGAAAACAGAGCGGCATTTGGCTTGTCCGTTGGCGCAATCACTACGAGGGCGGCAATTACAAGCAGGCGCAAGTCGGCGTCGCCAACGACATCAATGACAAGCCCGCCGACGGAATCCTGACCTTCGAACAGGCTGTGGGAACGGCACGGGAGACCGTAGCCCGAGCCAGAACAGAAGCCGCGTCGCAGGCTGCGGGGCCGCCTCCTACCGTGCGATCGGCCGTTGAATCCTACGTCAAGGAACGCGACGCTCGAGAAAGGCGCCGAACAGGTCGCGACGTCCAATCCGACGCGGGCACCAAACTGGGGCGCTACGTTCTTGGTCAAGAAAAGCGCGGCAACCAGGAAGCTGCTGAAGCTGCTGCTCTCGCATCGGTACATCTGCATGCCCTGAAAGAGAGCGACTTGATAGAGTGGCGTGAGGGCTTGCCGGAGGACTTAAAGGTCACGACCAAGCAGCGGTTCGTGAATGACCTCAAGGCCGCACTAAACGCCGCGTGGCCGCGGCTGTCGGAAGATCGGAAGAAACTAAACCCTACGTTCCTCGCCATTGTGAAGGCCGGCTTCAAAGCCGAGCGGATCGATGATGATGATGATGGATCGGTTGCTCGGGATAATCAAATTCTCACAGATGAGGAGGTTGGCGCCGTCCTTCAAGCTGCACGTGAAGTCGATCAGGAGCAAGGATTTGATGGCGATCTATATCGGATCGTCGTATGTCTGGCCTCGACGGGCGCGCGGTACGCCCAAGTCAGGCGAATGCGCGTGGGCGATATGCAGGTTTCCGCACGGCGCCTGATGGTGCCGGGCTCCTACAAGGGGCGCGGCGGCAATGGCGGCTCAGTCCCGGTCCCAGTGGGTGACGATGTGATTGCGGTGCTTTCACTCGCAATCGCCAAGCGGGCAAGCGATGCACCTCTTTTCGAGCGATGGCTTCATGAACAGGAGCCGGGGGGTATCGCCTGGAAGAAGTCTGAACGCGGTCCGTGGAAAAGAGCCGAGCTTGCACGTCCCTGGAAGGCCATTCGAGAGCGCGCCGGTATGCCGCAGGTAATTCCCTATGCTTTGCGGCATTCGAGCATCGTGCGCGGTCTCCGAAAGGGCTTGCCCATCCAACAGATCGCCAAGCTGCACAACACCTCAGTCAAGATGATCGAGCGGCACTATGCGAAATACATTGCGACCGCCTTGGAAGACCTCGCAAGGGCGGCAGTCGTTCCCCTGGTGCCGCGGAGTGATGGAAACGTGGTGCCGATCGGAAAACTGCGTAGGCGCCCTTCCCGAGCCTAATTTCAAAGTGATGTGTCCTTCCGGTCGCCGGACGGCGGTCTGCTTACGAACGGCCGCTTTGGGCCCAGGCCGTGTGAAAACCGTGCAACTTGCGCCTTCCGCGGCCGCCGAGCCTTTTATGCGATGGGTTTGCCCCCCTGTCGTCTTAGGATGACCAGAAGCTTCATCTGGGCGCTGATTTGGTGGCGGACCTCACGCCTGCATCGCCTCCAGCAATCCGCCTATGCCCACGATCATCATCACGCGCTTCATGTTGTAGGCCAGCACATTGAGCGCCATCTCGGTGGCCACCGTTGGCAGCTCTCTCGTGGGAAAGTGTGTTGCTCCCATCCACCCCTTTATCGTGCCGAACGGATGCTCCACTGTCTGACGGCGGACACCCATTGCGTTGGGATTGTGGTCGAGCCGATGCTGAACTTTCTCCAGAACGGCCTCGTGCTCCCAGCGTGAGATGCGGCGCTCGGGGCCTGTCGTGCACTGAGCTTTTAGCGCGCAAGTTTTACAGGTGCTTGTCCAATAGCGGCGCAGGGCATTTCCATCTTCTACGTTCGTGAAGTGATAGTTTAGTCGCTCGCCGGCGGGACAGCGATAGACATCGTCGGCCGCTACGTAGACGAAGTCCTGTTTGCCGAAGCGGCCGGCAGCTTTCGCGCCGGAAGTCATCGGCTTCGGCAACGTCACCGTGATGCCGGCTTCCTCGCAGGCCTTGATCTCCTCTCCATTGTAGTAGCCACGGTCTGCTACCACTTCGAGCGTCTCGACTGACAGCTCATCGCGAGCCTGCCTGGACATGTTAGCGAGTTCGTGGCGATCGGTGCCCACGTTGGTCACTTCGTGAGCCACGATGAGATGATGCTGCGTATCAACTGCGATCTGCACGTTGTAGCCAACGATCCCGGTATCCTTGCCACTCGTCGCCATCGAGCGCGCATCGGGATCGGTCAGCGAAATCTGCTTGTCCTCGCTCTTGATCATCTCCGCATTGATCGTGTTGAGCCGGATGACCTCCTCCTTCAGCTTCTCAATCTTGCCATTCAACCGCTCAACCTTCGCCTCCGGCACCGCGTCGCCATGCCGATCGGCGGTCTCAAGCTGAGAGAGATAGCGGGCGATGCTCTCATCGATGCGCTCCAGACGCCTCTTCATCTTTGCCTCTGTGAAGTTCTTGTCCCGCGCATTGACGGCCTTGAATTTTGATCCGTCGATGGCGACGCTCGCGGCACTGAACAGCTCAAGCTTTCGGCACAACGCGACGAACTCGCGACAGACCCCACGAATGGCCTTGCCATTGTCCTTGCGGAAGTCAGCGATCGTCTTGAAATCCGGCGTCAGCTGACCGGTCAACCAAATCATCTCGATATTGCGCTGGCATTCCCGCTCCAAGCGCCGGCTCGACGGAACTCGATTGAGATAGCCGTAGATGTACAGCTTGAGCATCGTACCGGGGTGATAGCTGGGTCGGCCCGTGTCGAATGGCTGGACGCCGATGAACCCGAGCTTGCCGAGATCGAGACTCGACGAACACGTCGACCGCTCGCACTGGATTATCCACGGTCACATAGTCATCGAGCGATGCCGGAAACAGCATGCTCTGCCCGCGATCCACCCCTTCAACAAAGCGCTTCATCGGACCTCCCCGCAAGTGCGGGGAATCCTATCGCGCGAATCACCGGAAAC